>JALUBK010000057.1 GCA_027044945.1 Campylobacterales bacterium | reverse complement strand
AGATAGAGACAGTAAATTTATCTATCAAGATACAAATGCAAAGCATTGGATCATCGATTTTGAAAAGGTTAGAAACAACGAGGTAGAATTTTTAAAAGAGCCTGATCTTCTTCCTTTTATGATCACCGAACTTGGTGTAACGCTTACTAAAGATGAAAAATTGACAAAAGATGTTAAAACTATCACTATAGATGAGTTTTGGAATACTGTCAAAGAGTATAAAAAAGGTCTTATCCCACTTATAAAACAAAAAGATAACATAATGAGGAAGATTGAAGAGGATCTTAAAAGAAGATATTTTGAGTCATTAAGAGAGATTGAAAATAAAAAGCATATAAGTGATTATGAGATAGAAATAGAGTTTGAAGTGTTTGATACTCTCAACAGTGATGAACCTGTATTGAAAATTCTTTTCACTGAAGGAATGTTTGAAGATAATGAACCATACAGTTTGAGTCTTTTTGGCATAGATATGCAAGTTGGGCGGCTATGTTGGTATTTTCTTGACGGTTTAGGGTTGCAAAGCATACAAAAAAAATTTTTCTTTTGGAGTGAAATCAAAATAAGAAACCAAAAGTTTTTCAATGTTTAGATAGGAGGCACAATAATAATTTTAAAAAGGGTAATTCAAATAAATAATATATACAAAATATAGTAATCAAAACTTAAAAATACTACCAACATTACAAAAAGTAACATAAAAAAAGATTTTTTCTTTATTGTCGGCAGAAAGTGTTAATAATTTGAACTTAATTTGTATATGAAAATATCAAAAGCTTATCTATTGATTTAGGATTGAATTTATCTGAAGAGTTTTTATGAATAAACCAAAAAGATTACCGGCAAAAACTTGTATTTTTTGTAATAAAACTATTGAAGAAGTAGGTGGTATGAGGATTGTAGCTCAAAAAATAAGAGGGATGAAGTTGAGCAACCGATATATCGGAGGAGGAGATAAAAATTTTCCACATAAAAGCATTAGGCTCTCTTCCAGTCTAGATATTTATATGGTTTTTTGGGGCGAACCAGAGAAATGGAGTCAAAAAGCAATAGAGTCTGCTAAAGATGCATATCAAAAAGGCTTTCAGCCATGGTATTGTCAGATATGTGGAGAGAGAAAATGTAAAGTATGCGGATCGCCCATAAACTATCCAATGGGTTCTGATATTGTTGATGAAAAAGGATGTATATCTCATGTTACTATTTTTCCACTTGATTTGGGGTGTATAAATCCTAAATGTATAAAATATAAAAAATAAATATAGGAGTTATTAAAAATGACAAGAGACTATAGTATGCAAGAGCTTTTAAGATGTAATGGAAATATCAACTATATCTTAAAAAAGTTAGACCAAATGCCTCTATACGGGTGCGATTTTACACTTGAGGAGATAGGAGCAGTTTTACAAGTAACTAGGGAAAGAGTTCGACAAATAGAAAATAGTGCTATAAAAAAGTTAAAACACCCAAATATTGGGAGATTTTTAAAAGAGTATATTTTACAAGGATTATAAGATGTGTTTAGTGGGAGTCGGTGGAGGAGGTTGTAATGTATTAAATGATATAAAAAGCTTTTCTAAAAATCATAAATTTATTTTTATAAATAATGATATGAAAGTATTGGAGCAAATTGAATCTTCTAAGAAAATCTATATACCAACTTATGATAACAATATGATAGATGTAAAAATAAAAAAAGCTTTTTGCGATTTGTTAAAAAATGAAAAATCTATACATCTTATAGCAACTCTTGGCGGTAATTTTACAAGTAATGCTGTGATAGAGATAGTAAAAATGTTAAAAGAGCTTGATAAAGATGTTCATATTTATGTAACTTTACCATTTGTTTTTGAGGGAATAAGGAAAATGGATACTGCTAAAAATAGTATAGAATATTTAAAAAAAATAGAGATAAACTCTTTGAATATTTTTGATAATAATGATTTTTTAAAGATAAGAGATTATGAGTCTATTGAGGATATTTTTAAAATGATTTCAAATAAAATTTATGAAAAAATTAAAGAGGAGTCAATATGTTAAAACATAATGAAGGTTTTGAGCTTGAGGCTGAATTTGAAGAGATTTGAGATAAGATAAGATATAGAAAAATTGATAAGATCTATAAAATAACTGAAGAAATTATCAATATACTAGAAAAATATATCGATGATAAAATGCTTTTTTATGGGGATAGTTATGATATTAAACATCTATTTTTAAAAATGAAGAGAGCAAATTATTTTTACTTTTCCAATGATGCAAAAGATTTGATAGCAACAGCAAATCCAAAGTTTAAAGATGTTTACAAAAGAAGAAAATGTATAAGAAAGCTTAAATATATAGGAGAAGAAGAGTATGACCATATTGCTGCTAATTTTAAAAAAGGTAAGATTTATACATCTGCCCATTATAATGGATCAGCTTACACCATCAACTTGAATGGCGAAGAGATAGTCGTAGGAAGTTTATATTTTGAGAGGGTTAGTTGAGATCATGCTATGTTTAAGGGTAAAAAATTAAATATTATAGAAAAATTTATATTTAAAACAAGGACTTATTTAAATGAATACAAATAAACAAGAATTTAAAAATATTAATAGCGAAGAATACAATACTAAAGTCAACAAAGTTATTAAAAGGATACAAAAAGATTTTATTGAAGCTACCTCAGATGATATAAAACTTAGTTTACAAGATTTACAAAATATTTTGAATAAAAAAAGTACATTACACGCAATTGAAGTTAAATATACAGGAGAAGATTTAAAATCGCTTAAATTTTTACTACAAGATTTATCTTTGAATATGCAATCCCTTGGTAAAATTCTTAGTGTTTTAATTTCTTTTAGAATGCATACTGATTATCCAATTGCAAAACTTTCAAAAGTAATAAAATCAATATATGAAAAAATAAACTATGAATCTGATTTTATTTGGGGAACTGTAACGGATAATTCATTAGATAAAGATTTAATAATAATCAATAGATTATTTGCCGAATGTAAGTAAAATAAATTTTAATAAATCAAATACCAGACATAAAGCTATCAAAAGCATAGCTTATAATTTCAAAAAAATTAGTTGTTTTTATATGCTAAATTGGTGTATCTATTATATGAGGATGAGCTATGATTAAAATAAACAATAAAGAACAATTTTGCAAAAGTATTGGTTATAACAATACAAAACCCTGCATAAAAAAGCTTGAATTTTTAGAAAAATATGGTATTGAAAAATACCTACAAACAAAGCATAAATATGATTTTGTAATTGGAAATGAGATGCTTTTAAAAAAGTAATTGAGGCTTTTGGCAATGAAGAAGATAGAAAACTTTTTGTAAACATTAGAGATAGGCTTAGTAGAGATATTGGATATTTGTTTGTAGAGACTAATTTTAAAAGAGCAAATCAGCCTATATTTGCACTTGCAATAATGGAGGGCAAAAGAAATTTTAAAATTGATAGATATAAATTCAAAAACAAAGATGAAGAGCTTGAATTTGTAAAAGATTTTGTAAAAAAACACTATAAAGAAAATAATGGAAAAATTGAACTGTGGGGCAAAATCAAACATTATGTCTATAAAAGTGATTGGTTTAATAAATATTTGATTATTGATATTGATGGAAATATTATAACTGAAGTTTATGATTATAGGTTTTATAAAGCAAGCATATCTATGTAAGTCTGAGAAGCAAAATAAGTAAAAACATTTATTTTAATAAATAAATTAGCCTTATCTAAAAGATGCAACAGATAATATTTTTAAATAATTGAAGATCAATGAAGTTTTGATTAGGCTCGGAAGCAAGGTTTATGTGTAT
>JALUBK010000056.1 GCA_027044945.1 Campylobacterales bacterium | reverse complement strand
ATAATAGGTGATGATTTACAAATTGTTGAAATAGAATTAGATCCAAATGAAACAGTTGTTGCAGAAGCTGGTATGATGAATTGGATGGACAATGATATTAGTTTTGAGGCAAAAATGGGCGATGGATCCGATACAAATAGTGGCTTTTTTGGGAAAATATTTAATGCCGGTAAAAGAGTCGTCATGGGAGAATCTCTTTTTATGACTCATTTCACAAATAAAGGTATTGAAAAAAAACATATTGCTTTTGCAGCACCTTATCCGGGAAAAATTATTGCCTTAAATATGGCTGAGCATGGAAACGAAATCATTTGTCAAAAAGATGCTTTTCTCTGTGCTGCTTTAGGCACAAAACTTGATATAGTTTTTAACCAAAAATTAGGTCGTGGTTTTTTTGGAGGAGAAGGGTTTATTATGGAAAAAATAATTGGTGATGGAATGGCTTTTTTACATGCGGGAGGAACTATAATAAGAAAAGAACTCAATAATGAAATGCTACTTGTAGATACTGGCTGTTTAGTTGCATATACTCCGGGAATTAACTTTGATATTCAACAAGCTGGTGGTTTAAAAACTATGATTTTTGGAGGAGAAGGAATCTTTTTAGCCATTCTAAAAGGAACAGGAAGTGTATATCTTCAAAGTTTACCTTTTTCAAGATTGGCAAATAGGATATTGGCAAATGCACCAACAATAGGGGGAAATAGCACAGGAGAAGGATCAGTTCTTGGAGGCATAAGCAATATTTTTGAAGATTAGCAAATATCACATAGCACTCTTACAAAACTATTTTTTAGCAATAAAACAAGCAAAATTAGCCCATTTAAAAATAATATTTACACTTTTAAAACCTACTGATTTTGCCAATGATATATTTTCTTCATCGCTATATGGAATAAGAACATTTTCTAAAGCTTCTCTTTTTTTTGATATTTCATACTCGCTATAACCCATATTCTTTTTAAATTCATGATAAATATCTATCATTTGTTTATGAAGTTTTTTATCTTCATAGATAATTTTTTCATTAAAAATAAAAATACCCTCTTCTTCTAAAGAATTATATATTTTTTTTAAAAGTTTTTCTCTTTTTGATGGTCTAATAAATTGGAGTGTATAATTAGCTAAAATAATTCTACTTTTTGGAATTTTGCTTTGCATGAAATCACTTTCGATCAACTCTATATCAGCACCAAAAGCAAATATTTTTCTTTTTGCTCTTTTTATCATAGCTTTTGAATTATCAATCCCTATGAGTTTAAGATTTTTTGAAGATTTTTTATATATTTCTAAAAGTGTTGAAGCTGTCGAAGTTCCAAGATCACAAATGATATCTCCATCTGAACTATTTTCTATAACTAATTTTGCAATCAATTGAATAACATTTTTATAAAAAGGTATAGATCTGCTCAACATATCATCAAATACACTAGCAACATTTTCATCAAATTCAAACTGTTTTTCCATATTTTCTAAAAATACATTATCTTTAAGCATTTAAAATCCTATTTTTTAAAAGCGCAATATCTCCTACTTCTTTTTTTAAACTATTTGCAATAACATCACATTTTATTTTAAACAAAAAATAACTATTTTGCAAATTACTTCCATATAGAGTTTCATAATTTCCCATACCTTTTGCCAAAATCAAATCTGTTTCATAAAATCTTTTTAAAAAACTTTTATTGGCTCTTTTTACATCAAGTCCGGGAGTATCAACTCCACTATCTACTATTTCACAAATTTCATTTATACCTATCTCTTGTGCTTCTTTTGAAGTAACATCATTTATGATAGGTTTTCCTCTGACAACATATACAAATTCCTTATTGGGGTATTTATTTTTTAACACTTGAAGTAAAATTTTATCAAACACATGCTCTCCGACATTATCACCAACCAACATAATATTTCTTGCACTGTTTAAATCTTTTTTTAATTCTTCATAATCAAAAACTCCAAATTTTTTTTCAAAAATTTCTTCTATTGTTTCTTTAAGATCAAATTGCACTTTTGCACCAAAATCTATCACATTTCCTGCAATAGAAGCTCTTATGGCACTTAAAAGTTCATCATTGCTATTTTTAATTTTATTCCAAATAAAATCTACATATTTTAAGGCTTCTTTTGTGCTTTTTTCTTTAATACTCTCAAGAGGATCTTTTGTATCTGTTTTTTTGGATATATTGTGATATACATCTTTCACAACAAAAGGCGGAGTTACATTAAAGTCGTATTTTGTAAAAATATCATTTGTATCATTTAATATTTCTTTTATATTTTCTTTATCACACCCTATCAATTTTGAAGTTTTTAAAGCTTGATTATAGATACAAACAAGACATTCTGGTTCAATAAACATTTAAAATTTCCTTTGATTTTTTTATATCTTTTAAGATTTGTTCTTTTAATTTTTCCAAACAATTAAATTTTTTATTAGCTCTTATTCTTTCATAAAAAATAATTTCCGCTTTTTTATTTTTGCATTCAATTTTACTATCTATAATATGAGTTTCTACTGAAAACTTGCCATCAGTTGATTCTCTTATGCCTACAAAAGTAACTGATTTATAAATTTCTTTTCCTAAAATAATTTTTGTTGCATATACACCTTTTTTTGGCAAAAGAAAATCATGAAAGAGTGTATTTATCGTAGGGACTAATTGTTTTTTTCCTATACCCTGCCCACATATGATTTGTCCTTCTATGCTATAAAATCGTCCCAATAATTTATTTGCTTGTTTTATTTCTCCATTTTTTATTAACTTTTTTATTGTCCCAGAATGAACAGGAATATTATCCACCTCAACGGCAGGAATAATTTCAACTTGATAAAATTTATTTAACTCTTTTGCTCCACAACATTTATTTTTTCCAAACTTAAAATCATACCCAACAATAATTTTTTTCAATTTTGGAAATTCTTGTTTTAAAAATTCAGCAAATTCTTTTGCTTTATACTCTTTTATTGTAGATAAATCATAAAAAAAACAAGGTTTATCCACAAATTTACATCTATATTTTCCAGGAGTCAAAGAGGATTGATATTTATTGATAATCATCAAAGCACCACTTGAATCCAACTTGCTTATAAGTGCTTTATGACCTACATGAATACCATCAAAACCTCCAATAGCTATAGAAGTTATTTTATTTTTTAATATAATAGAAGAATTCACTATTTCCCTCTTTTCCTTTTATTTTTGACTCTTCTTTTATTATAATTTGTAAATTGTTTTTTACAAGTTCGCTTTCAAATTTTACACAAGCTCTTTGCAAAGCATTTTTATCTTTGACAACACCTTTTTTATCTCTTTTAACACCTCTACCCACTTCAAATTGCGGTTTAAAAAGAACAATCATTTCATTTTTCGCAAATTTAACCAAACTTTCTAAAATATACAAAATACTGATAAAAGAAACATCGCAAGTTACCAAATCAAATTTTTCTTTGCATTCAAACTCTCTTATATCTTGACTTTCTATTGAAATAACTTTTTTATTCTCTTTTAAACGAGGATGAAGTTGCTCTTTTCCTACATCAACTGCATATATTTTATCAGCACCCATCTCAAGCAAAACTTCTACAAATCCCCCAGTGCTACTGCCTACATCAAGACAAGTTTTGTTTTTAAAATTGATATTTTTATCTTTTAAAAATTCTTTCAATTTATCACCAGCTCTGCTAACATATCTCTTTTTTTCTAAAACTTCTATCTTATTATTATCTTTAATTTCAAATGAAGGTTTTTGAATAATTTTACCATCAACCTTAATATTTCTACTTTTTATAGCTTCACTAGCTTTATTTCGACTATCAAAATAACCATTTTTAACTAAAAAAATATCAAGTCGTTTTGCATTATTGTTCAT
>JALUBK010000055.1 GCA_027044945.1 Campylobacterales bacterium | reverse complement strand
TTGCAATTTAGTCCTTTTACAAATAAAGCAAAACAATTAAAAACATTGGGAGGCTTGTTTGTTTCTCCATCATTTTTAGAAAAATATGGATTTAAAGAAAATGAAGCAATTATTATAGAAAATGAAGATGGAGATGAACTTATGAGTTATATAAAAGTTGATAATAAAATAGAAGGAGATATCCCATATCTTCCTACCTTTGATAAAAGTTTAAAAAGTGAAATTGTATTTAAAAATGGATATAGATATACAAAAGTTAATTTAAGAAAGGTTCAATCATGAGTAATACAGGATATATTATTGAAACAATTATAAAAATTCTATTAATTTTTATAATATTTTCTGCAGGTGCTGGTTTTACCACTTATGTAGAAAGAAAAGTGCTTGCTTTTATGCAAAGAAGATTAGGACCAACTCATGTTGGACCTTATGGAGTTTTGCAAATTATTGCTGATGGTATTAAACTTTTTACAAAAGAGGATATAATCCCTCAAAATGCTATAAGACCTATTTTTATAATAGCTCCTGTTGTTTCAGCAACTGCAGCTTTTACTGCTCTTTCAGCATTGCCTATACTTCCTGAATTTACTATATTTGGATATACAGTTCATCCTATTATCTCAGATATAAATGTTGGTCTTTTATTTGTTATCGGTGTAATGGGAGTTGGAATGTATGGGCCATTATTAGCAGGAATGAGTTCTTCAAACAAATGGAGTCTTTTGGGAGCAGCAAGGACTGTTATACAATTACTCTCTTTTGAAGTTGTAACTGGGCTTTCTGTCTTGGCTCCTCTTATGATAGTAGGCTCATTGTCATTGGTAAATATAAACAATTATCAATCTGGCGGTTTTACTGATTGGCTTATATGGAAACAACCTGTTGCTTTTGTTTTATTTTTGCTTGCAGGATATGCCGAAACAAACAGAACACCATTTGATTTAATAGAACATGAAGCAGAAATTGTCTCTGGATATGCCACAGAATACAGCGGAATGAGATGGGGATTATTTTTTATAGGTGAATATGCAAATATGTTTACTGTATCATTTTTGGTATCAATCATATTTTTGGGAGGATTTAACCCATGGGGATTTATTCCAGGAGCAATAGCAATACTTTTAAAAATATCATTTTTTATATTTGCATTTTTATGGACAAGAGCCGCATGGCCACATGTAAGACCTGACCAATTAATGTGGCTTTGCTGGAAAGTGTTAATGCCAATAGCATTATTAAATATATTTATAACCGGCATTGTGCTATTATAGGAGAAAATATTATGGATAAAGAATTTAAAAACAGAAACATAAAAGATGGATATAAATTTTTAGAAATAGAAGCTCCGTCTAACGATGGCTGGAGTAAATTTAAACAAGTTCTTCAAAGAACATTTAAAGGTGAACTTTTTGTCGGTCTTTGGATTGTTTTAAGAGAAATGTTAAAATTTAACATTCATACAGTTAAATATCCTCTTGAAAAACTTTCTATTCCTCCGAGATACAGAGCAATTCATAAACTTCAAAGACTACTTGAAAGTGGAAATAATAGATGTATAGGATGTGGACTTTGCGAAAAAATATGTGTTGCAAACTGTATTAGAATAGATTCAAAAATTGATGAAAATAGCAGAAAAGAAGTTTTAAACTATACAATAAATTTTGGAAGATGTATATATTGTGGGCTTTGTGCGGAAGTTTGCCCTGAACTTGCTATTGTTCATGGAGGAGATTATGAGCATGCAGATGAACAAAGAGCATTATTTGCAGAAAAAGAGGATTTATTAACTCCTCTTGATATTTTTAAAGTGGGGAAACAAAAAGAATTCCCAGGATTTGGTGCACCTAGCAAAGATGCCGACAAATTTATTAAAAAAACACCATTAGCGTATTAAGGATCTATAATGTATGAAACTATAGCATTTTATCTATTTTCATTTTTAACTATTTCTATGTTTTTAATAGTTGTTTTAAGCAAAAATGCATTATATGCGATGAGTGCATTGGCAGGAGGAATGATCTTTATATCGGGTTTTTTCTTTCTTTTAGGAGCAGACTTTTTAGGAGTTGTGCAAATCATTGTATATGGCGGAGCAGTCATGGCAGTATATGCTTTTGGTATGATTTTTATTGATACATCTAAAGATGTTAAAGAAAACATAAAAGGCAAAAGAATCATATATTCATTTTTTGTAGGCATAGCTATTTTGTTAGTTACTATCGTTTCATCTCCGTTGGTATCAAAACATATAATAATTAATGCGCCAACAATAAATGGTGTAAGTAATCCTAAAATGGTAGGTTATCTTTTATTTACACAATATTTAGTTCCATTCGAACTAACTGCTGTAATGTTACTTGTTGCTATGGTTGCAGGTATTGTTTTGGTAGGTAAAAAAATGGATATCAGTTTAAGTTTAAAAAATAATTTTGAAGCAAAAGACGAATTTGAGAAAGGAGTTGCAAAATGATAACACTTACGGATTATATGATTTTGAGTTCTATATTGTTTTCTATAGGATTATTGGGGATCATAAGAAGAAAAAATTTACTTATGCTCTTTTTCTCAACAGAGATACTTTTAAATGCTGTAAATATTGGTTTTGCCGCAGTATCTAAATATCATCATGACATGGCAGGACAAATGTTTGCATTTTTTATTATAGCAGTTGCTGCCTCAGAAGTTGCAGTTGGTCTTGGCTTATTAGTATTATGGTATAAAAGAAAATCAACTGTTGATCTTGACAGTATGCAAAGTATGAGGGGATAAAATGGAAAAATATATTTATATTACACTTTTTTCGCCATTAATTGGTTCGCTATTTGCAGCATTTTTTGGAGAAAAAGAAAAAAAATTGATAACAGGTATTTTTACATCTATTATGTTAATAATATCCAACTTAAGTGCTTTTTATTTACTTTTTCATATAGATGCAACACATATATATCATGTTAAATTAATGGATTGGATAAGTGCCGGCTCACTTAATGTTTCCTTTGGTTTTATAGCAGATCAAGTATCTGTTGTTATGATGGTAATGGTTACTTTTGTATCAGCCATGATTCATATTTATTCTATTGGCTATATGGAGCATGACAAAAGTTTTAACAGATTTTTTACTTATTTATCTCTTTTCGTTTTTTCAATGCTAATTTTGGTAATGAGTGATAATTTTCTCGGACTTTTTATCGGATGGGAAGGTGTCGGACTTTGTTCTTGGCTTCTTATTGGTTTTTGGTATCATAAAGACAGTGCAAGTTGGGCAGCCAATGAAGCATTTATTATGAATAGAATAGCAGATCTTGGAATGCTCATAGGGCTTTTCTTGATATATTGGAATACAGGAAGTCTTCAATACAACGAGGTATTTGCAAAAGTTCCTTTTTTAAGTTCAACAACTCTTACTTTAATTGGAATATTTTTGTTTATTGGAGCTATGGGAAAATCAGCTCAATTTCCATTTCATACATGGCTTGCGGATGCAATGGAAGGTCCAACTCCTGTTTCAGCTTTGATTCATGCTGCCACCATGGTAACAGCTGGTGTATTTTTAATCATTAGAGCAAATCAAATATTTTCATTAGTTCATGGTGTTAGTTTTTGTATAGCATGTTTGGGTGCTTTTGTGGCTGTTTTTGCAGCATCTATGGCACTTGTCAATAATGATTTAAAAAAGATTATTGCTTATTCAACACTTAGTCAATTAGGATATATGTTTGTAGCCGCAGGATTGGGGGCTTATTGGATAGCATTTTTCCACTTAATTGCTCATGCTTTCTTCAAATCAGTTCTATTTTTGGGTGCAGGAAATGTTATGCATGCCATGGATGATGAACTTAATATTAAAAAAATGGGCGGACTTGGAAAAAAGATGAAATGGACTATGATTATTATGATTATAGGTTCTTTGGCACTTTCTGGCATTTATCCATTTGTAGGATTTTACAGCAAAGACAAAATACTTGAAGTTGCTTTTAGCGAACATGCTTATATTATTTGGTCAATGTTATGGATAGGTGCAGGAATGACTGCATTTTATAGTTTTAGACTTATTATGCTTGTTTTCTTTGGGGAAGAAAAATATAAACATTTTGGTTTTCATCCTCATGAAGTAAAAGCTTTTGTATTGTGGGCTATGGCACCTTTGGCATTATTTGCTACAATAGGAGGGTTATTTCAACATCCATTTATGATTTTTGTAACAAATCTTTTACCTAAATTTGAACCAGAAATACAACCTCATTTTATGAATTATGTATTAGCTACCGCCACATTAGGCTTGGCAATATCAGTTGTTTTATATACTATTTATAAATACAATAAAGATGGTTTTAGTAAAAAATTTGAAAAAAATATTATATACAAACTTCTCATAAATCAATATTTTATTCCTCAATTTTATGATAAGTGTATAATAAAACCATATAAAGAGTTTTCTACATTTTTATGGAAAAAAATTGATGTGGGAATAATAGATAAAGGAGTTGATGGTGTTGCAAAAATTCTCTATGTTAGTGGAGACGAAACAAGAATTATGCAAGATGGAAACCTTTCAAATATGTTAAGACTAATGGTATTTGGTCTTTTATTCTTACTACTTTTAGTAGTTATTTTTAGTCCGGTTAATTAAGGAGTAATTGATGGATCATTTGTTATCGCTTATTATATTTTTTCCTTTCATTGCAGGAATTTTAGGATTTATTGTTGATAAAAACAGTATAAAAGCTTATGGTATTACTATCTCGATTATTGAATTTTTACTTTCACTTGCTCTTTGGTTCAACTATAGCCCGGGCGGACCAAATTTTCAATTTGTTGAATTTTTTCCAATAATCAGTGCTTATGGTATCAATTATTATGTCGGAATAGACGGCATTTCATTATTCTTGGTAATACTTAGCACCTTTATGACAATGATAGCTTTTATTGGATTAAATATTAAAGAAAATATTAAAAATCTTGTCATAACTTTACTTATGCTTGAAATGACAATGGTTGGTGTTTTTAGTTCTCTTGATGTTATAGTTTTTTATCTTTTTTGGGAACTTTCTCTTGTTCCGATGTTGTATATTATTGGCGCATGGGGCGGAAAACTTAGAATTTATGCATCTATAAAATTTTTCTTATATACCTTTGCTGGTTCTCTTATTATGTTAATTGGTATTTTATATTTAGCTCATTATTTTCATCAAGTTACTGGAATATGGACTTTTTCCATAACAGATTGGCAACTTTTAGTAATACCTGTTCATATGCAAATTTTATTATTTATAGCTTTTTTTATGGGATTTGCTATAAAAGTTCCAATGTTTCCATTTCATACTTGGCTTCCTTATGCTCATGGACAAGCTCCAACAGTAGGCTCTGTCTTATTGGCAGCATTACTTTTAAAAATGGGAACATACGGTTTTGTAAGATTTTCATTGCCTCTTTTTCCTGATGCCAGTGTTTATTTTATACCTTTCATGGCAACTTTGGCAATCATTATGATAATTTATGTTTCAATGGTAGCATTTGCTCAAAAAGATATGAAACAAGTTATAGCTTATAGTTCTATTTCTCATATGGGTGTAATTATTCTTGGAATTTTTGCACTTAATGCAGAAGGTATTACTGGTTCTATATTTTTTATGTTGAGCCATGGTATTGTAAGTGGAGCTTTATTTATGTTAGTAGGCGCTATTTACGATAGAAGGCACACAAAACTAATGAGCGAATTTGGAGGCTTGGCATCTGTTATGCCTAGGTATGCAACTATTTTTGGTATTATTTTAATGGCATCAGTAGGACTTCCTCTTACCATGGGATTTGTTGGAGAATTTTTATCTCTTATCGGTTTTTACAAAGTGTCCCCTATTGGAACATTTTTAGGAGGAACAGGTATAATTCTTGGGGCAATATACATGCTGAATCTTTTTAGAGAATCATTTTTTGGAAAATCAAAAAGTAAAGAAAATACAAAATTGAAAGACTTAAACAAACGAGAGTTGATGGCTTTAGTTCCATTGGTTATAGTTGTTATATGGCTTGGAGTGTATCCAAAACCTATTTTAACTCCTATCAACAATAGTGTTCAAAAAATGCTTACATTGATGAGACTAAAAGCACAAACTCCTGCAGCAAAAAATAGACTTTTTTTGGTCAAACAAGTTAAGGAGACAAAATAATGTTACAAACTATTACAATCGCTTTATCATCTTTACATTTAACTACACTTATGCCGATGATTGTTGTTATTTTAGGCGGTCTTGCAATTTTATGTATAGATTTAATCAAAAAAGATTTAAATAAAAGTTTATATGTCATGATTAGTATCCTTGTGCTTATAATAGATTTGGGAATCGTTTTAGGATATAGCGGACCAACAAGAGGCATGTTTGGCATGATTTTATCAGATGGGATAGCAATTCTTGGTCAAATTATTATTCTTGTTGCATCAATGCTTTTTATTCCTCTTGCTTTAACATCAAAAAGGTTTCATGAATATTCTTATCCTGAATTTTTTGCTCTATTTTTATTTATGACAGCAGGTTTTCAATTTATGGTAGCATCAGATAATTTGATAGTTATTTTTATAGGATTGGAAACTGCAAGTTTATCTCTTTATACTATTATTGCCATGCATAATTTGGAAAAATCATTCGAAGCTGCTATAAAATACTTTTCAATGGGTGCCTTGGCATCTGGTTTTTTTGTTTTTTCAGCTTTGCTTTTATATTCAACTACAGGCAGTATAGAATTACAAAATATAACAAAAGTAGTTTATTCAGGTAATATCACCACAATGTTAGCTATGCTTGGTGCAGTTGCTTTTATGTTTGCGGCATTAGGTTTTAAATTATCTTTTATACCATTTCACACATGGGTGCCTGATGTTTATGAAGGAGCAAGTGCAGCAACTGCAGGATATATTTCAGTAGTTCCAAAAATTGCAGGATTTGTTGTGGCATTAAGATTTTTTGATATTTTTATAGGAGCTAATATATCTTGGGTATATGATGTTTTATATTTCTTCATTATTGTTACAATGACTCTTTCAAATATTATGGCACTTGTTCAAGTCAGTGTTAAAAGAATGCTTGCATACAGTTCTATAAGTCATGCAGGATTTGTGATGAGTGCCGTTTTAGTTAATACTACTCAAGCACATATCGCATTATTTTTATATTGGATTATGTTTACTTTTACAAATTTGGGTGCTTTTACAATGCTTTGGATATCAAGATATAAGAAAAATGAATTTAGTGCAAAATATGATCACCCTTACCAAAAATTTGCTGGATTGGTGCATATAAAACCTATTTCTGCTACAATAATGGCAATATTAATGCTCTCTTTATCAGGTGTTCCTCCTTTTGCTCTTTTTTGGGGAAAGTTATATTTGCTTGGAGCTATTGTAAATAGTGGACATATTGTATTAGCAATATTGTTAGTAATAAACAGTGCTATTGCAGCTTATTATTATTTAAAACTAATAGTATTTATGTTTTTAAAAGAACCTGATAAAAAAGCAGATATAGCTTATATGAAAAACACTCCTACTGCACTTAAAACAATTGTTGGCTTTAGTGTAATAGTAATCATATTTTCAATATTTCTAATAGAGCCTATTTTAGAAATGATTAGTTCATATGTTATAATAAGTGGATTTTAATTAAAACCTATGACAAAATTGTCATAGGTTTTAATTAAATATGATAAAATATGTTATAATATTTCCATGAAAAAAATTCTATTATTATTTATTTTATCAGCGAATTTTCTTTTTTCTTTTGATATTGTTTTAAATAGCACAAGAGAAAAGAATATTGATTACGGGATCTTGCATATTTTCAATAATTCTCCTTTCTCTTGTAAAAAAAAGATTATAAACATAAAACATTATAAATATATTTGTTCTATCAATACCCAAAATGATTTGAAAATTAAATCCAAAAAAACAAAATTTGCCATTATTAGCATAAAAAACAAAAAAAATAAAACTGATATTATTATTTATCCAATTTATAAAGTTAGAGTTTATAAAACTTCGAAACCCTTATATTTAACAAAAGAAACCAATAACATCTTATACAAAAAAGCAAATCATTGGATCTTTATTTTTTATAAAAATAAAATTTTCAAACAACAAAATAAGCAACAAGGAATTAATTTTCCAATATATTTTTATAAAAACACTATACCTTCAATAGGAGCTTTGGATTTAAATGAAATCCCAGTCAATTATATAAGTAACAGCAAAGATATAGAAAGTTATTTATCGATAAAAAATGATTTTGATGCAAAAAGCTATAAATTTGTTATTTCAGAAATCAATAAAGCAATCAAAAAATATCCTCATTCGATTTTTATGGATGATTTCTTGCTTTATAAAATAAGAGCTATCAATAAAATATTAAGTAATAATTCTAATGATATAGATCAAAACAATGAAGACACAAGCTATAATAATATTATAAATACAGGCAAAAAATGGATAAAAGATTTTCCGTCAAATCCAAATATTCCTGAAGTTTTATATTATATTGCTATAGCATATCAAAATATAGGACAAAATGCCAATGCACAATATTTTTATGATATATTAATAACAGAACATCCAAATAGCAAATGGACAAAACTCGGAATCATTTTTTTCGCAAATAATTTGTATAACAATAATCATAAAACAAAAGCAATTAAATTATATAAAGATGTTTTATATTCAGCAAAAAATTTAAATGTAGCCAGTATAGCGGCTTTAAAATTGGCCAATATATACATCAAAGAAAAAAAATATACTTTAGCAAAAGAATATTATAGAAAAATTATTAACGGCAATCCAATGTTTTTGTTGAAAAATTCACAAAAAGCATATAATTTAGCTCTAAAATTAAAAAACCATAAGTTTTATCATATCGCAATAACTCTTTTAAAAGATATTTCAAAAAAAAATCAGGGCAATGCAAATATAGAAGAAAAAACCATAAAGTCTTTAGGAGATATTTATGCACAAATAAATGATTATAAAGATGCAAAAAAATATTATACTATGTATATATCAAAATATAAATATGGAAATTATATCAGCCAAGTTAAAAAAAGTTTAGATTTACTTTTTTTTAACAACAAAGAAACAAATAGTTCCAAATTGATAACTTATTACAATATTTTAATTAAAAAATATCCTAGCGGAAAAATTTACCAAAAAGCTTCTTTGCTAAAAGCTAAAGTATTAATAAAAGAAAAACAATATCAAAAAGCCATAAATCTTTTAAAAAATTTTCAACCAAACGAATTAAATATCAAACTTAAACAAAAACTTTTTAAAAAAGCAATAAAAGATTTAATAATACAAAATTTAAAACAAGAAAATTGTTCAAATGCCGTTGAATTATTGAAAGAATATAATATCAAATTAAATAAAAATATTAAACAACTTACAAAATGCTATATATCAACTTTTGACTATCAAGATGCATTATCTTTGATAAATAAACAATTAAAAAGACATGATATGCCTTTAAAAGAAAAATTTTTCTGGCTTAATAAATTAGCTAATATATTAGAAAAAACTAAAAATTTTAAAAAACTTGAACAAATTTCAAAAGATATTATTTTTATAGGAAAAACTTACAATTTTAAAAATTATCAAAAAGCGCTTTATTATCAATTTGAAGCAGAAGTTGGCCTAAAACAATACAATAAAGCAATATCTACATCTTCATCTATAGAAAAAATATTTAAAAATAATTTTAAAAATATTTCAGTATATAATAAAATGCTTCAATATGCCAAAAATATAGACAATAACACAATGATAATAAAATATGCAACCAAAATAATTAAATTACAAAGGCACTATAAAAGCTATTTGCTGTCCCCTGCAATCGAATTAACACTTGTTAGTTCTCTTGAAAAAGCAGGAAATTTTAATAAAGGTATTGATATATTGAAAGATTTACTTCAAAGAGACAACTCCAAACAATACAAAGCAAGAATATTGTATCAACTTGGAGATTTGTATTTGCAGAAAGGAGATAAAGCAAAAGCAAAAAATATTTTTAAAAAGTGTTCGACAATCAAAAACGAAGAAGGTTGGAGTAATCTTTGCAAAGAGAGCCTTACTCTTTTTTAATAATTATCTGCTTATAGAAAAACCTATTCCAATTTTATTATTTCTTTTGTTATAATCTATCAAACTTTCTCCATATCCACTAAAAATTTGAATATATCCAAAAATATTATTTTTAAGCAATGGGAAACTCCAGTCAAATAAAACAGCACCTTTGTCGTCATTAATTCTAAAATTATTTCTTAAAGTAAAAGAAAAAATATTTTTATCATAAGGAATAACTATTCTAAGATCTCCATATCCTAAATATTTTAAAATATCAGGATTATCATCTCCTCCTGCATCATAAATATTTCTTTTTTTTCTTTCAGGAATTCTATACCAAATTCTAGGAATTATTTCGATGTGTTTATAAATTAAAAAACCTTGTAAATAAATTCTATTCCAAGATCTTGATAACAACCCACTTCTACCATTCGATTGATGTAATAAACCAATTTTATATTTTTTTATAATAGAGTTGCTGTCCTTGTAAGGAATTGATAAAAAAAACTCTGGAGCATAATTGGTTTCTCTAAAAGGAGATGATTTCTCAGCAATTTGCCAAAATGATTTTTGAGTATAACCAAAATATAATTGATTTTTAAAGCCAAATACATTTGTAAAAAGCTCCTTTTTAAAAGAAATCTGAAATTTTGTTTCAAATCTTTTTCTATCTTCATGCTTTACGGCATCGTACGAACCTAAAAGGATATAATTCGTTTTATATGGCAATATATTTAACACCATTTTTTGTTTATGAAGAGCAATTTTTTCTTTTAATATATTGCATAATTTGCACAATTTATTTTTCTGTAAACTTATTTTGGCAGATTTTTTATACCAAAAAAGTGCTTTTTTCATGTTTCCTTGTTTTTCAAAATAATATGCTTGTTTATAGGCTTGTTCTGCATCCATGGCAAAAGAAGTTGCACTTAATAACAAAAATAAAATAATTACTTTTTTTATATTCATCTTTATATTTATCCGCCTGTTTGATAAAATGCTCTATTTGATAATTCTTGCTTAACAAGGCTTTCATTCCATCTATTTTTTTCAGGTTTATTTTTCAAAACTTCTATTAAAATTTCAGCAGTAGCCTTTGTATCACCTTTTTTAACGGCTTCTGCTATACTCATGGCTTCATCAAAATATAAACAAGGAATGATACTTCCTTCCGCAGTAAGTCTAATTCTGTTACAATTTTCACAAAAATCATGTTTGTGGGGATCTATAATACCAAATCTATACCCATCTTCAAGCTCATATAAAAAAGCAGGAGAACTACCTTCTCTTCCTATTTTTTTAACTTCATATTTTTCTCTTATTTTATCAACTATTTCTTTGCCATAAAGACCTTTTATGTTTTTATCTGCATGAGTGTTTTCCATATATTCTATAAAGCGTATTTGAATATCTCTATTTTTAGAATATTCCAATAAATCAATAATTTCATCGTCATTAAAGCCTTTCAGAGGAACACTGTTTATTTTTACTTTAAAGCCTACCTTCAAAGCTTTTTCTATGCCTTCAAGAACATTTTTTAAAACATCTTTTTGAGCAATCTTTTGTGCAATTTCAGACTTTAGCGAATCAAGAGAGATATTTACTCTTTTAAGCCCTGCATCTTTTAATTTTTGAGCAACTCCTTTTAAAAGATATCCGTTTGTAGTGATAGAGATATCAATACCTGCTCTATAATCATTTATCATCTTTATAAATTTATCCAAATCAGTTCTCAAAAGAGGTTCTCCTCCTGTAATTCTAATTTTATTCACACCTTTGTCTATGCCTATTTTCAAAAATAAAAAAAGTTCTTCAAAACTTAAAAGATTTTCTTTAGGAATCCATGAAAAAGGTTTTTCTGGCATACAATACTGACATCTAAAATTACATCTTTCTGTCACTGAAACTCTTATATAATTTATTTTTCTACCAAATCCATCTATTAACATATATTTACTCCTAATTTTTAAAACTTGGTTAGTATATCACAGTTTATATTTTATTTATTTAAAAAGTGTTATAATGTTTAGTATATTTTAAATGAAAGGACATTGATGAATGGGTTAAACAATAATCGGACAGAAATTAATAATAATGATTTCCTTGTATCTAAAACAGATTTAAAAGGACGAATAACCTACTGCAATCAAATATTTATGCATGTTGCAGGATATGTCGAAAGTGAGCTTCTTGGAAAACCACACAATATAGTCCGACATCCAGATATGCCTCGCATTATCTTCAAATTGCTTTGGAATAGAGTTCAAAACAATGAAGAGATTTTTGCCTATGTTAAAAACAAAACAAAAAATGGTGGATATTATTGGGTTTATGCCAATGTAACCGCTTCAACTGATGACAAAGGCAATATTATAGGATACTATTCTGTAAGAAGAAAAGCAAACGAACAAGCTTTATCTATTATCGAAAAATTGTATGACGAACTTTTACAGGCTGAATCTAGAGGCGGAATGGAATCTTCACAAAAATATTTAAATAATTTATTAAATGAAAAAGGAGTTAGTTACGATGAATTTATTGCATCAATACAAGGATAAAAAATACGAAATAATTTTTGGGCTTATTATATTAGGAATATTTCATTATATTTTCAAAGATACACAAAGTAGCATGGCTTTCGCAGGATTATTTGCAGGATTTTTCAATTCATCAAAAAATTCTAACGATATTTCTTTAAAAGATAAAATAGAAAAAGCTATAACTGAAGCAGCTAATGGCAATCTAGAAGCCAGAGTAACAGGTATAGACTTAAATGATCCATTAAGCAAAATCGCTTGGGGTATCAATGATTTGCTTGATCAAGTAGAGGCCTACATGAGAGATGTTGATACTGCCGTAAGTGTAGCAAGCGAAGGTAAAACTTGGAGAAAAGTATATCCTCAAGGACTCAAAGGATTGTTTAATTATTCTGCAAACAATCTTGAGAAAGGAGTTGAAGCCATTATAGAAGGAGATAAAGAAAAAATGAGAGCAGAATTGGGTAGCAAATTTGGCAAGCTCAATGGCGGAATTATAAAATCTCTTCACACAATCCAAACAGATGTATCAACACTTATTAATGAAGTAAAAAGTATACAAGATACAGCAGATAAAACAGCTGAAAAATCAAACAATAGTCTCGAAACAACCACTCATCTTTCAGATAAATTAAATACTCTCATAGAACTCATAGTAAATATAACCGAAGCCATAAGTTCGCTCAGCGAAAGAAGCAATGAGATAAGTTCAGTAGTAAATCTCATTAAAGATATAGCAGACCAAACAAATCTTTTGGCTCTTAATGCTGCCATAGAGGCCGCAAGAGCAGGAGAGCACGGAAGAGGTTTTGCTGTTGTTGCAGATGAGGTTAGAAAACTAGCAGAAAGAACACAAAAAGCGACAAGCGAAATAGCTATTAATATTCAAACTTTACAACAAGAAACCAATGATATTCAAGCAAATGCATCTGAAATAAACGATATAGCTACAACTTCAGGTGAAACAGTAGATGAGTTTAAAAATGCTCTAACAGATTTCAATGAAAATGCAAACTTTACAGCACAATCAGCCAATTTAATAGCAAACAAAAGTTTTACAACTTTAGTAAAAGTAGATCATGTTATATACAAAACTAGTGCATATTCATCAGTTATAAATGAAAATCCAAAGGATGAAAATTTCACAGATGATCATAATTGCCGACTTGGCCAATGGTATACAAAAGAAGGAAAAGAATTATATGGCAATAAACCTGCATATAAAAAAATAGAAGAACCTCATAAAAATATCCATAAATATGCTATAGCAAACTTGAAACTCATAAAAGAAAAAGGACTAAAAAGAGAATTAAAAGATACTCTTTATAGCAATTTTGAGCATATGGAGGAAAATAGCAATAAATTATTTGAAATACTAGATGAACTTGCTACTGAATAAATTATCTTCTTAAAAGGTTCATGGGTTTAAAAAACTCATGAACCTTTTTATCTGAAATGAAACTTATATTATATGGATGCACAAAATTATATTTAATATAAAATTCATTATATTTTAGTCTATTTATTTCATTTGCAGCTTTGCCAAATAATATAAAATCTATATTTACATCTTTCAAACTTTTTAATAAACTCTCGATGAAGGGTTTCCATTTTTTAAGATGATATTTGCTCTTTTTTTTATCAGTAAAAATTAGTGCCATATTTAAAAGCAATACACCATTTTTTTCAAAATTATCTTTTAGCCGAAGAATATCTTTACACAAAAAAGTTTTATCAAGTTTAGAAATCGCTTCTTGAGATAAATCGTGACTATCTAAAAGCCCATCACATAATAGAAGCATTTTTATAAAATTTCTTAAACTTGTAGCACGATTTACCTCTTTAGAAAGACCTTTACAAGAAAATATATCTTTTACTTTTGCATCTATAAAAGCATATCCTATTGCACTTTCAGATCTTGGATATGGGTCTTGTCCAAAAAGTATATATTTTGTATTTTTAAGACTAAGAGTTTTAAAAGCATTTAAAAAATTATCAATATCAGGAAAATAATCTTCATTTTTTAGTAAAAATTCTATATATTCTTCATCTAAAACAGATAAAGCATTTTTCAATATATCAATCCAAGAGGGATCAATTCCTTTTAAAATTTTATTTAATACCTGCAAGCTTCAACACCAATTCTACTTCGCCAATTCCAATTCTTAATTTTCTAGCAATTTCATTAACTCCAAAACCATCATTATAAAGAGATATAATTTTCTTATCATTCGTTTGATAAGTTTGTTGCATTGAAGCAAAATTTTTTATTTTTTCACTTATATATTCTACTTGTTTTAAAATATCATTTTTAGCACTAGACAATTCATTTTCCATCTCTTTTTTTGAATTTAACACAAAAACAGTAATATTTTGAATATCTTCTTTTAATTTTTCATCAATATAATTTTGAAAATATTCTTTATCTATTTCCATATCTTTTTGTTGTTTATTTTTTTCTAAATCAAAAATCTTTTTATTTAAATCCTCTATTGCTTTCTCATAAAGATAAAATTTTTTACTACTTTCATTATCCTTAATAATTAAATATATATAAATAATGATTATAAAAAATATTAATAAACCAATAATTATATAATTATACATTATTTTTTCCCTTCTTTTTAAGCTTTCTAATCATTACTCTTTCTCGTGCTGCCATGTAAGCATTCCAATCATTCATATCTTTTTGATGCATAAGCCTTATTTCTCCTACATCATCACATAATGCTTTGAAAAAAAGAGGTATTTCTCTTTTCGGAAAAACAGGCATAGCAATTCTTCCATAATAATCACATTCTGGTTTTAAAATCTTTTTTTCCAATTTAAAATGTTCATACCCTATAGATTTTATTTTTGCTATTTCATTTAAAGTTAAAAATTCTTTTTCTTCATTTTTAATTAAATTAATTATTGTATCCATTTTCCTATGAAGTTCGATTGTTAAAGTCAATAATACTTGATCGCTATCTTTAGTTTCTCCTTTTGCCTTTGCAAGTTTTAGCCATTGCCCTATAGAATCTTCTTCATATTCGCTCAAAGAATCGTATTCTCTTGTAAATAATTTTTCTTTTTTATCTACTTCTTCAAATTCAATTACAAGAGGTGCTGTTATAAATCTAATATCTTTCATATTATTTCCTAATTATAAATAGCATCCAAAATGATAAATATAAGGAAAATAATCCCAAGATACCCATTCATTGTAAAAAATGCTTTATCAATTTTATTAAAATCTTTTTTTACTATTTGATGCTCTTTGTATAACATTATAGCTGAAATAATAAGAGCAATATATGCAAATACTCCTCCTTCATAAGATAACACAAACAAAAACCAAAATAAAATAGTTTCTATATGAAATATTTTTGATATTAAAAGTGTGCATTTGTAACCATAAATTGAAGGAATTGAGTGCAGTTTTTCCTGCTTATCAAATTCAATATCTTGCAACGAATACAATAAATCAAACCCCGCTACCCAAAACACAACACCACAAGATAAAAGTAATGACCACAAAGTTATTTTTCCTTTTACTGCTACCACTCCAGCAATAGGAGCTAAACCTAATGATATACCTAAAATAATATGTGCAAATGATGAAAATCTTTTAAAAAAAGAATATCCTCCCAAAACAATTAGTATCGGAAAACTAAGGTAAAATGCCAACGAATTAATAAAATAAGCTATTATTATAAACAAAACAGCATTTATAATAATAAAAAGCAATTGTTTCTTTTCATTAATTCTCCCATCAACACTGGGTCTATTTGCGGTTCTTGGATTTTTGGCATCTACATCTCTATCAACATATCTATTAAAGCTCATAGCAAAATTTCTGGCACTTATAGCTGCAAACAAACCTAAAAAAAATAATCTCCAGCCAAACCAACCATGTGCAGCCACAATCATGGCTATAAAAATAAATGGTAAAGAAAAAATGGAATGTTTGAACATTATAAGCTCATTAAAATTATCGTATATTTGTTTTATTTTTTTCATTTTTACATTCTTTCAATTTTGAGACCACTGCACAGTATAA
>JALUBK010000054.1 GCA_027044945.1 Campylobacterales bacterium | reverse complement strand
ACTCCTTTTTGTAATTATATTATAATTTCTGTTAAATAATTGTTTTCTTATATATCTTCCGTAAATTAATTCAAATAAAGTTGATATGATAATGAAACTCATAAAAATAATTATCGCTTTAGGATTTGATTTGTATGTATAAAACAATAAAGTGAAAAGTGCTATAAAAGTAAAAGTTGAAGAAAATATCAATATATATTTATTTGCTTTAATTTCATCTTTTAGTTTATATGCACTTATATTGACTATGAAAAATATCAGTAAAAAACCAGCACTACTTATGATAGATATTTCTGCCAAATTTATACTGTTTGCTAAAATAAGACTAAAAACAGTTGTCCATAATATTCCCATAAATGGCACTTTTTCACTTTTGCTTTCATCCATTAAAGAACGAGGTAAATATCCATATTTTGCTATGATATATCCAAGTCTTGCATTTCCATATAGAGTTGCATTTATTGCTGAAAAAGTTGAAAGAAGTGCGGCCAAAGATACTAAAATAAAACCAATATGTCCCAAAGAAGGTTTGGCTGCAAATGCTAAAGCATAATCTTTTGCTTTTAAAAGTTCATGTTCATTAACATCCCCAACGGTTATGATAGAAATAAGAACATATAAAATAATAACTCCAATGACAGATACATAAAAAGCACGAGGTAAATTTTTCATAGGATTTTTTATATCTTCTGCGGAATTTGCAATCAATTCAAACCCTTCATAAGCTACAAATATAATCATTCCTCCAACTATAATAGAAAAAGATGAACCCCATTTATCAGGTGATAATCTTGCAGTATCTACATATGAAAATCCTGCAAGAATAACCAAGATTAAAATTGATATTTTTATGCCAACTATAATAGTTTCACTTTTTCCTACAAAAGAAGCACTAGCAAGATTGATAAAAGCAGGAATCATAATAGCAAATATAATTAATTCATGATGGAGATATATGCCTTTATGAGTAAAAAATGTTTCTCCATAAGAAGCAAATGCTGTAGCATAAAGAGATATAGTAACTAAATAACTAAGCCATAACATAAGATTTACACTTCCTGAGAGAATATTATCTCCAAAAGCTTTATCTATAAAAGTTACCGTTCCTCCTTCGCTTTGATAAGTAACTGATAGTTTGGCATAAGAATATGCTGTAAGAAGTGCTACTATCCCAGCTATAAAAAATGCAACTTCAGTTGCTCCATGAGCTAATGAAACAGCTTCTCCCAATACTGCAAATATACCACCGCCTACCATTCCACCTACTCCGATGGATATTGCTCCCAAAAGCCCTATACTTCTTTTCATTGATCCTCCAAAAAAATATCAAATGCTTGATTTTATTATAAGTTATCTTGGTTCATTAAAATCCCTTTAAAAGTTTATTATAACACATTTTTTATTTTATCGTTTGTTAACTAAGAAACATATTTAAAATTTTTTTTGCAATATAATTAAAAATATTTACATATTAATAAAATTTGTATTATAATTGGATTAGAGAAAAAAATAAAGGATGTTTGATGAGTCAATATATCAAATGGTTTAACGAAATGGGTATAGAAGATGTGGCTGAAGTTGGTGGGAAAAATGCATCTTTAGGGGAAATGTATCAAAATTTGACAAGCGAAGGGGTTAAGGTTCCAAATGGATTTGCTGTAACTGCCGGTGCATACAAATATATGTTGGATTATAATAATATTTGGAAAATTTTACATAAAGAGCTTGACGGATTAAATCCTGATAATGTTAAAGAATTACAAGCAAAAGGTGCAATTTGCAGAAAAGTTATACAAGAGTGCGAGTTTCCTAATGACTTAAAAGAAGAAATTGAACAAGCTTATGACAGTTTGAAAAAAGAATATGGAGAAAATTTATCTGTAGCGGTTAGGTCTTCAGCAACTGCTGAGGATTCTCCTGAAGCTTCTTTTGCAGGACAAAATGATACTTACCTTAATATAACAACTAAAGATGAGTTACTTGAAGCATATAAAAGATGTTTAGCTTCAAATTTTACTGATCGTTCCATTCATTACAAACATGATAATAATTTTGATTATTTTAAAGTTTATCTTAGTGTGGTTGTCATGAAAATGGTTCGAAGTGATAAAGGTGCAAGTGGAGTTATGTTTTCTCTTGATACAGAAACTGGGTTTAAAGATGTTGTTTTTATAAATGCAGCTTTGGGACTAGGAGAAAATGTAGTTCAAGGCACAATAGATCCAGACAGTTTTTATGTTCATAAGCCAACTTTCAAAAAGGGTAAAAGAGCTGTTTTAAAAAGAAGATTGGGAAGTAAAAAGTTAAAAATGATTTTTGCAGATCAATTAAATACTAAAAATATAGCGGTAGAATTTACAAAAAATATTTCTACAACAAAAGAAGAAAGAGAAAAATTTGCTTTGAGTGATAAAGAAGTGATGGTTTTAGCTGATTATGCCATAAAAGTAGAAGAACATTATTCAAAAAAAGCAGGTTTTAGAAAGCCTATGGATATGGAATGGGCAAAAGATGGGCTTGATGGTCATCTTTATATGGTTCAAGCAAGACCTGAAACTGTTGAATCTCAAAAAAAAGGTAATATTTTAGAGATTTATCATTTGTTGGAAAAAGGAAAAATTTTAACTTCAGGTAGAGCTATTGGCACAAAAATAGGAAAAGGTTTAGTCCATATTATAGATGATATGAAAAAACTTGATGAGTTTAAAGCAGGAGAGATTTTAGTGGCTGATATTACTACTCCTGATTGGGAACCTGTTATGAAAATCGCTTCGGCTATCGTTACAAATAAAGGTGGAAGAACTTGTCATGCAGCCATAGTTAGTCGAGAACTTGGTATTCCAGCTATTGTTGGATGTGATAATGCTACAGATGTTTTAAAAGATAAAGATGAAATAACTGTTGATTGCTCAGATGGAGAGACTGGATATATTTATGAAGGCGATTTAAAATATGAAATAAAAAAAACAGATTTGAGTAATATTAAAAAACCAAAAACTGAAATCATGATGAATCTTGGTAATCCAGATCTTGCTTTTTCACTTAGTTCTTTACCAGTTGATGGTATAGGACTGGCAAGAATGGAATTTATCATCAATGAATACATCAAAGCTCACCCTATGGCTTTAAAACATCCTGAAAAAGTAGATGAAGCGACAAGAGAGCAACTTCAAAAATTAAGCCAAGCTTATGAAAGTATGGAAGATTTTTTTGTGAAAACTTTAAGTGAGGGTGTTGCTACCATCGCTTCTAGTGTATATCCTAAGCCTTGTGTTGTTAGAATGAGTGATTTTAAATCAAATGAATATGCCACACTTTTAGGCGGTAAATTTTTTGAACCTAAAGAAGATAACCCTATGATAGGTTTTCGTGGAGCTTCAAGATATACCAATCCAGCTTATGAAGAGGGCTTTGCATTGGAATGTAAAGCCATGAAAAGAGTAAGAGAAGTTATAGGCATGGATAATGTTATTTTAATGATACCTTTTTGTAGAAGAGTAAATGAAGGTCAAAAAGTAATAGACACAATGGCAAAATATGGACTTAAAAAAGGTGAAAATGCTTTAGAGATATATGTAATGTGTGAAATTCCAAACAATGTTATTCAAATAGATGAATTTAGTAAAATATATGACGGATTTAGTATAGGAAGCAATGATTTAACTCAGCTAACTTTGGGAGTTGATAGAGATAGTGAAATAGTCGCATTTGATTATGATGAACGAGACCCCGGAGTTTTAAAAATGATAGAATTAGCGGTTAAGGGATGTCAAAGAAATAATCGTCATAGCGGAATATGTGGTCAAGCACCTTCGGATTATCCTGAAGTTGCTGAATTTTTGGTAAAATTGGGAATTGATTCTATTAGCTTAAATCCAGATAGTGTTTTGAAAATTATTCAAGATATAAATAAACTTGAAGCAAAGGAAAAATAGCATGAAAATTGCATTTTTTGAAATAAAAAAAGAGGAAAAAATTTTTTTTAAAAAAGCTTTACCGAAAGAAGAATTATATTTTTTTGATGATACGATAAATAATTCTTTGCAAAAAGCAGAAGATTATGACATTGTATCTGTTTTTGTGCATTCTCGTATAACGGATAATATTTTAAACAAATTACCAAAATTAAAATATTTGCAAACAAGATCAACTGGTTTTGAGCATATAAAATGCAAAATGCTTTATGATAAAAATTTCGTGGTTTCAAATGTTGCAGGTTATGGTGGTCCTGCGGTAGCAGAATTTGCTTTTTCTCTTTTATTAAATGCTACTCGTAAAACATATATGGCACTAAATAGAACAAAAAATAATAATTTTCAATATCATGATTTAAAAGGAATTGAGCTTTATGGAAAAACACTTGGCATCTTGGGGCTTGGCACCATAGGATCTCAAATGGCACGAATAGGTAAAGGTTTTGGCATGAAATTGGTGGCTTATTCTAGAAGCAAAACAAAAATTGTAGATGAGTTGGAGATCGATTTTTGTGATTTTAAATCTGTTCTTGCCAAAAGTGATATTCTTATGATTGCACTTCCATTGACTCCATCGACAAAAAATATGCTTAATGAACATAGCGCAAAACATATGAATAAAAATATTATTATTGTAAATGTAGCAAGAGGCGAGATTGTCGAAGATTCGCTTTATACAAAAATAAATAATATTTTTTGTTTGGATGTTATTGGTGATATAAAATATATCCAACAAAATAATATTTTATATACACCACATATGGCATATTATACAAAAGAAGCTTTGGAAAGAATTATGAATATTTCACTCATAAATATAAAAGCTTTTATAGATAATAAGCCATTACCTAATTGTTTGAAAATAGTTTGCAAGAAAGATTATAATTAAAATTTAAGGAGATTTATTATGAATTTAACAAAATATTTGCCTGCGGATGTGCCGACAAAAAAAGAGAAAGAGTTTTTAAAAAATTTTAAAAAAGCAACTGGTGGAAGTGGAAGACTTATGCTTTTTGCAGGTGACCAAAAAGTAGAACATTTGAATAATGATTTTTATGGTGAAAATATACCTGCTGAAGATAATGATCCAGAACATCTTTTTAAAATAGCTTCAAAAGCAAATATAGGTGTTTTTGCTACACAATTTGGACTTATTAGTAAATATGCAAGGGATTATAAAAATATTCCATATCTTGTTAAATTAAATTCAAAAACTAATATTATTCCTTATGATGACAAAGACCCTTATTCAAAAGAGTGGCTTAGTGTTGAAGACATAGTTGATTTTAAAATAACAAGCGGTTTGAAAATACTAGGAGTAGGATATACTCTTTATCTTGGAAGCGAATATGAACATGAAATGCTCACAGAAGCTGCAAATATAGTTCATAAAGCCCATAAAAATGGACTTTTAGCAGTTTTATGGATATATCCTAAAGGAAAATATGTCAAAAATGAACACGATGGGCATCTTATAGCTGGAGCTGCTGGAGTAGGAGCAAGTCTCGGAGCTGATTTTATAAAATTGAAAGTTCCTTATAAAAATGGTAAATTTGATGCAAAAGCTCTACAAGAAGTTACAACTGCGGCCGGAAGAGCTGGAGTATTGTGCGAGGGTGGAAATAAAATAGATGAAAAAATATTTTTAAAAGAGCTTTATGAACAAATACATGTGGGAAAAAGCAGAGGAAATGGAACAGGAAGAAATATACACCAAAGAGAGTTAAAAGAAGCTATCAAAATGGCAAATGCTATTTATGATGTAACTGTTAATGGTAAAAATATATCCAAAATATAAAAGGATTGCTGATGAAAGAATATGATTTAATTGTTATTGGTGCAGGACCGGCTGGAACTCCAGCGGCTATGGCGGCTTCTATGTTTGGTAATAAAGTATTGCTTGTTGATAAGAGAAAAAGACCTGGAGGAGAATGTTTGTTTGAAGGATGTATCCCCTCGAAAGTTTTGGAAAATGCAGCAAATAGATACAAAATGTTAAAAGAAGCTTCTAAATTTCATGTGGCATTAAAGAGTGATCCCCAAATACACTGGGAAGAAGTTTTAAAAGATAAAGAAGCCATTATAAAAAGAAGAAGTGAAGCAGCTTTTATGCAAATACAAAACAATCCAAATCTTGATTATCTTCAAGGTGAGGCAAAATTTGTAGATGAATTTAATATAGAAATAAATAATGAAAAAATAAAATTTAAAAAAGCTCTTATAGCAACGGGTGGTAAAGTAAATTTACCTCCTTTTAAAGGTAATGGAGTTCAAAAAGCTTGGACGAATAGAGATGTTTTTTTTGAAGAAAAATTGCCTAGCGAGATAGTGTTTGTAGGTGCTGGAGCTATAAGTTGTGAATTAGCTGGAATGTTTAATGAGCTTGGAGTAAAAACTTATATACTTGAAAGAGGCGAAAGAATATTGAAAAGAGTAGATGTTGATGCTGCTTTGGCTGTGCAAAAAAGAATGATAGAAAATGGAGTAATAATTGAGCTTAATGTTGATTTGGAAAGTATTGAAGAAGAAAACGATATTTTTAGTGTGCATTATAAGCAAGAAGGCAAAGAAAAAACAATTAAATCCCAAAGAGTTCTTTTGGCAACAGGAAGAGTGGCAAATGTAGATGATTTGGGGCTTGATAAAATTGGAGTTGATTTTGACAAACATGGAGTCAAAGTAGATAAAATGTTAAAAACCACAAAAGAACATATATATGCTTGTGGAGATTGTATAAATGCTCCAAAATTTGCTCATACGGCATCTTATGAAGCTGGAATTGTAGTGCATAATATGTTTGCTCCTTCTGATCATTTTGTAAATTATGATAAAAATTCTTGGGTTTTATTTACAAATCCTGAAATAGCATCAGTTGGTTTGACAAGCGAGGAGGCACAAAAAAGAGGTTTGGAAGTTCGTGTTGAAAAATATGATTATAAAATAGATGCAAAAGCTCAAATAGATAAAGAAGAGCTTGGTTTTATAAAATTTTTAATGGATAAAAATGATATAATTATAGGAGTTCAAATATTGAGTGCTGATGCAGCATCTTTGATAGGTGAGGCATCTTTAATAGTTGCTAACAAAATGACATTTATGGATATATTAAATGCAATACATCCTCACCCTACATTGACAGAGAGTTTTGGTAAATTGGCACAACAAATATTTTTTAAAACAATGATGGAAAATCGTAATTTAATTGAAAATATAAAAAAAGGAGTTTCTTATGAGTAGTAATATTAAGAGTATTAAAGGGTTGGAAATACTTGATAGTAGAGGAAATCCTACTGTTAGAGTTTTTATGGAGCTTGAAGATGGAACAAAAATAAAATCATCTGTTCCGAGCGGAGCAAGCACAGGTGAATATGAAGCATGTGAGCTTAGAGATGGAGATAAAAGTAGATATGGTGGAAAAGGAGTTTTAAGAGCAGTTGAAAATGTAAATAAAGTTATAGCTCCTGCTCTTAAAGGTATGGATGCTACAAAACAACTTGAAATTGACGAAAGATTGATCGAACTTGATGGAACTGAAAATAAAGAAAAATTGGGAGCTAATGCAATTTTGGGAGTTTCTATGGCTGCAACAAAAGCAGCAGCAGTTAGTCACAATCTTGAAATTTATGAATATTTAGGAGGTGTGGAAGCTTGTAGGATTCCTGTTCCTTGTATGAATATTTTAAATGGCGGAGAACATGCCGATAATAGTGTGGATATACAAGAATTTATGGCAGTTCCGTATGGAGCTCCAACTTTTAAAGAGGGGCTTAGATATGTGGCTGAAACTTTTCATACTCTAAAAAAACTTTTAAAAGATAGAGGTTTGGCAACTTCAGTAGGTGATGAAGGAGGATTTGCTCCGAATTTAAAAAGCAATGAAGAAGCAATAGAAATTATCATTGAAGCAATAGAAAAAAGTGGTTATAAACCAGGAATTGATATATCTATTGCACTTGATAATGCGGCAACTTCTTTTGTAATTGGTAAAAAAGGTAAGTATGATTTAAAATGGTCAGGACTTGGAGAAAAAACAACTGATGAAATGATAGAAATGGCAAAAGAGTGGGTTAAAAAGTATCCTATAATTTTATGGGAAGACCCTTTGGCTGAAGAGGATTGGGACGGATTTGCTAAATTTACCAAAGAGCTTGGCGGAAAAATAGAAGTAGTTGGAGATGATATATTTGTAACTAATACTAAATTTATCAAAAAAGGTATAAAAGAGAAAACTGCAAATGCTTCACTCATCAAACTTAATCAAATTGGAACCGTAAGTGAAACAGTTGATGCGGTTAAACTTTGTTATGAAAACAACTGGAGAGCTTTTGTATCTCATCGTTCAGGAGAAACTTGTGATACTTTCTTGGCTGATTTTACAGTAGCCATGGGAACGGGGCATTTAAAAACAGGTTCGGCTTCAAGAAGTGAAAGACTTGCAAAATACAATAGGCTTTTAGAGATAGAGGATAAACTTGGCGATAAAGCTAAGTATTATTGGAAGTAAAATGTTTGATAAAGATCCTTCAACAAATATAGCTATTCCAAAACTGCCTAAAGAGATAAAAGGGCTTGAACAAGCAGCAACTGATGTTTATAATTTTTGCATGATGAGTAATTATTTTAGTGATTATTGGAAAAGACTTGGTTGCTATGGCTGAGAGGGGGTTATACTTGATCCTGATATTTTTGCTATCGGTTTTGTAAGAAGAATGATGAATGAGTATTTGGATAAATTTTATATTCCAATAAGTGAGAAAAAAATTTATAAGGAGTCAAAATGAAAAGAGTAGCTATAAATGGTCTTGGAAGAATTGGTAATCAAGTTTTAAGACATTATATGAAAAATAAACCTAAAAATTATGAAATTGTTGTTGCAAATACTTCAAGTGTGGAAGATGCGGCTTATCTTTTAAAATATGATTCAGTTCATGGAAGAGCCGATTTTGATATAAAAACACAAGGGAATGAAAAACTTATTATTAACGATAAAGAGATAACTATAGTAAGCTCTCATGATGCAAGTAAATTGCCTTGGAAAGAACTTGGTATTGATATAGTTTTAGAATGCACAGGGCATTATACTGATGGAAATTTGGCAAAACAGCATTTAAAAGCAGGAGCTAAAAAAGTTATCATTTCAGCACCGGGTAAAAATATAGATAAAACGATAGTTTTGGGAGTCAATCAAAATGAATATGATTCAAAAAATCATCATATTATTTCAAATGCTTCTTGCACAACCAACTCATTAGCACCGGCTATGAAAGTATTAGAAGATAGTTTTGGGGTTGAAAATGCGATGATAACAACAACCCATGCTTATACTTCTTCGCAAACAACAGTAGATAAAAGAGCTAAGAAAAGAAGACGAGGAAGAGCGGCAGCTGTTAATATTATACCAACTACCACTGGAGCTGCGATAGCAACAGTTGAAGTTATTCCAGCACTCAAAGGAAAAATGGAAGCGATGGCTCTTAGAGTTCCAGTGCCTGATGGAGCTATCACTGAAATAGTCGCACTTTTAAATAAAAATGTAACAACCGAAGAAGTAAATACAGCATATAAAAATGCTTCTTTAAATGAATTAAAAGGAATACTTGAAATTAGTATGGATGAAATAGTTTCCAGCGATATTTTAGGAAATGTTCATTCAAGCATTATAGACGGTCTTTCTACATCTGTTATGGGAGATCGCATGGTAAAAGTTCTTGCTTGGTATGATAATGAGTATGGATATTCACAAAGACTTCTTGAATTGGCTGATTTTGTAGCTGGTAAATTGGAATAATTATGTCAAAACTTATTCTTGTAAGACATGGTCAAAGTGTTTATAATCAAAAAAATATTTTTACAGGTTGGACTGATGTAGATTTGAGTTTGCAAGGTGAAAAAGAAGCAAAAGAAGTAGGAGCTCTTTTGAGAAAGAATGGATTGTATCCAAACATTTGTTTTACTTCTTGGCTAAAAAGAGCTATTCATACAACCAATATTCTTTTAAAAGAGTTAGAGTGGGAACATATAGATATATATAAAAGTTGGAAATTAAACGAAAGACATTATGGTGCTTGGCAAGGTAAAAATAAGGATAAAATCAAACGAGAAGTTGGCGAAAAAATATTTTTAAGCATCAGAAGAGGTTATGATACTCCACCGCCTCCTCTTGAAATTGATGATAAAAAATCTCCTGTTTTTGAAAAAAAATATCAAGATATTAATCCAAAAATATTACCAAAAAGCGAATCTTTAAAAGATACTAAAAAAAGGACAGTAAATTATTATTATGAAAAAATTGTTCCTTTTTTAACTCAAAACAAAACTGTTCTTGTGAGTGCTCATGGTAATTCTTTAAGATCACTTGTTATGGAAATAGAAAAAATGAGTAAACAAGATATAATAAAATTTGAAATATTAACAGGAGAGATAATAGTATATGATTTCGATGATGCATTGAAGATGATTAATAAAACTACATTAAGGAATAAAAATGACTCATAAACATAAAAAACGAAGTAAAAAATTCCCATATAAAAGATTTGGTAGACTTTTTTTAACATATTTTGTGCTTTTTGTCGCACTTTTAGGAATGGTTGATTATTATGCTTATATGGAATTTAACTTTTTGTATTTTATAATAATTTCAGCTTTAATAGCTTTTCCGATAGCTTATATACATGTTAAAAGAAGCAAAAGAGATCATGCTGATGAGGTTGCTAACGAAATATTTTAAAGGGTAAAAAATGATAGATAAAATGGCTGGAAAAATTGTTCCAAAGGATAGACTTGAAGATATTCCTTCTTTGATTAGTGCATATTTTATGCTAACTCCCAATCCTATGAAAAAAGATGAAATGGTTTCTTTTGGAACATCTGGTCATAGAGGAAATGCTTATAAAAAAAGTTTTAATGAAAATCATGTAAAAGCTATTTCACAAGCTATTTGCGAATACAGAAAAGAAAATGGTATCAATGGGATTTTATTTATAGGAAAAGATACTCATGCTCTTTCGACTCCGGCTCAAATGAGTGCTTTGGAAGTATTTATTGCAAATGGTGTAAAAGTGGCAATAGCTAAAGATAATGCATATACTGCAACTCCTTTGATTTCGTTTGCTATTATAGAAGAAAACAAAAAGAAAAATGAAATAAGCGATGGTATAGTCATAACTCCTTCGCACAACCCCCCAAGTGATGGAGGATATAAATATAACCCTCCAAATGGAGGTCCTGCTGGGACAGATGTTACTTCTTGGATTGAAAAAAAAGCAAATGAAATTTTAAAAAACAATCTTAAAAATGTCCAAACTATACCTTATGAAGAAGCTAAAAAATCAAATCTTATTGTATTGCATGATTTTATAACTCCTTATGTTCAATCTCTAAAAAGCATAATTGATATAGATGCTATAAAAAAAGCAAATCTTAAAATAGGAGCTAATCCTCTTGGCGGAACTGCTTTGGGAATTTATAAAAAAATAAATGAAATTTATGATTTGAATATTGATATTATAAATCCTTTTGTAGATCCTACATTTTCTTTTATGCATTTAGATCATGACGGGAAAGTGAGAATGGATTGTTCGTCTGCTTATGCCATGGAAGGATTGATAGAGCTTAAAGATAAATATGATATAGCTTTTGGAAATGATGTGGATGCGGATAGGCATGGCATAGTTACTCCAAAAGGAGGGCTTTTAAATCCAAATCACTACCTGAGTATTGCTATATGGTATTTGTTTAAACATAGAAACTGGAATAAAAATTTAAAAGTTGGAAAAACTTTAGTTTCAAGTTCAATGATAGACAAAGTTACTAAAAAACTTCAAAGAGATATTTATGAGGTGCCAGTAGGTTTTAAGTGGTTTTCTAAAGGTTTATTTGATGGTGAGCTTGGTTTTGGTGGAGAAGAGAGTGCAGGAGCTAGTTTTTTAAGATTTGATGGAACTGTTTGGACTACCGATAAAGATGGTATTATTATGACTTTATTATCAGCTGAAATTTTGGCAAAAACTAAAAAAGATTTGAGTTTGATATATAAAGAATTTGAAAAAGAGTTTGGCAAATCATATTATCAAAGAATAGATGCACCTGCTACCAAAGAACAAAAAAAGATACTAAAAAATATAGAACCGTGTAACATAAAAGAAAAAGTTTTAGGTGCTGAAAATATAGAACATATTTATTCAAAAGCTAGTGGAAATAATGCGGATATTGGCGGGATTAAGCTTGTAACAAAAAATGGATGGGTTGCTTTAAGACCATCTGGAACCGAGGATATATATAAAATATATGCAGAGAGTTTTAAATCTTATGAGCATTTGCAAAGTATTCAAAAAGAGGCACAAACAATAATCAAAACAATTTTTAAGGATATATAGTGATAGAATTTAACAAATATTTTAAAGTTGAAATAAATGAAGAAAATAATAGATTGATGATGAATGCCTTTGGTTTATTGATACATGAAAAAGAAAAAGGAGTTAGTGGATATTATAATCTTCCTTGTGATTCTTTAAATCTTTTAAAAGAAGCTAAAGATTATATGATAAATGAAGATGGAGTTTATCAAAATGCTAAATATATTGTAGTTATTGGAATAGGCGGATCATCTTTGGGAACTAAAGCTATAAACTCTATGTTAAAACATAAATATAAAAATATCAAAGAGATGATTTTTTTGGAAAATCCTGATCCTGTATCATTATCTTGCAATTTAGAAAAAGTTAAAAAAGAGAATTCTATTTTTGTAATCGTTTCAAAATCAGGAGGAACAGTAGAAACAATATCCAATTTTAAAATGATTTTAAATCGTTATCAATTTGACTTGACAAGCAAAGATAATAAAAGAATTATTATTGTAACAGATGAAGGATCATCTCTTTGTAAATTTGCTGATGCTTATAAAATAAAAACTTTTACTATTCCTTCTAATGTCGGAGGAAGATTTTCAGTTCTTAGTGCGGTGGGAGTTATTCCATTATCACTTGCAGGATATGATGTCCAAGATATTTTAAAAGGAGCCGATTCGTTTATAAAAAGTTTTTTTGATGCCAAAGAAGAGCATATAATCTTAAAGGCTTTATTCCAAGTTCAAAATTATAAAAAATATCCTATAAATGTGCTTTTTTCTTATGCGGATTTTTTAGAAGATTTTACTAAGTGGTTTATACAACTTTGGGCTGAATCTTTAGGTAAAATAGACAAAAATGATGATAATGTGGGGCTTACTCCAACAGCACATATAGGAGCAGTGGATCAGCACTCTTTTTTGCAACTTATTATGCAAGGAGTCAAAGATAAAACAGTAACTTTTATAAAAATAAAAGATTTTGAAAATAAATTGACTATTCCAAATATGTCATTAAAATATCTTGAAAAAACTGATTTTGCAAACGGTGTTTTATTTAATGAACTTATAAATGCAGAGTGCGATGCCACAAAAGAGAGTTTAATCACTAAAAATATTCCTGTTGATTTGATAGAGATTGATAAAATAAATGAAGAAAACATAGGACAATTAATAGCATATTTTGAACTTTTGACATCATGTGCGGGAGCTCTTTTTGGTATCAATACATATAATCAGCCTGGAGTTGAGCTTGGGAAAAAGATATTAATAAAAAAGTTTGAAAAAAAGAATTGATTGATGAAATCGGTAGATTATAAAATAAATAAAAAATATAAGAATGCAAAGCAAGTAAGTATTGCGGTTGATTTTAATTATGACTGTTTAAAACAGATCCTTATGGATTTTATTTCGAAAGGCTCACTTATCAATAAAATGACAGTAGATACCAATCAAAAATTTGCCAATCTAAGAGCCATGTTTGCTTATATGATAGCACATCATGGTAAAAAACTTCTTTTTATGGGAGGAGAATTTGCACAATACAGAGAATGGAATTATAAAGAAAGTTTGGATTGGCATATTTTAAAAGAGCTTGGGATAGAGAAAATTCTATTGGTTTACTTTAAAAAGATAAATGATAATTCAAAAAACTGATATAGCAATACTTGGAGCTGGGGCTAGTGGGCTTTTTTTGGCTTCTTTTTTGAATGAAAAAGATTATATCTTGATTGATCACAGTCAAATTCCTTTAAAAATAAAAGCAAGTGGTGGTGGGAAATGTAATTTTACTAATGAGTTTGTAAGTAGTGAAAATTATATCGGAAATAAAAAGCTTATTGCAAAGGTTTTAGATAATTTTTCAAATAGGTATGTTTTAGAATTTTTTAAAAATATAAAATATAAAAAGATAAAAAACAATCAATATTTTGCTTCAAGTTCTAATGAGATTATTAAAAAGATTGATAAGAAAAAATTTTTGGCAGAGATTTTAAGTGTAGAAAAAGATGGCAATTTTATAGTGCATACTTCAAAAGGTGATATTAAAGCAAAAAAAGTAGTTATAGCAACTGGCGGGATAAGTTATAAAAAACTCGGAGCTACTGATATTGGTTATCAAATAGCTAAATATTTTGGGCATACTGTTATTGCTTTGACTCCTGCACTTGTAGGGCTTAGTTTGCAAAAAGAGCAGTTTTGGATGAAAAAATTAAGCGGAGTAAGTTTGAGAGTGAAAATTAAAGTTGGAAATAAAACTTTTTTTGATGATGTGCTTTTTTCTCATAGAGGTATAACAGGACCAGTTATTTTAAATAGTTCTCTTTATTGGAAAAAAGGCAAGATAAAATGTGATTTTCTGCCTGAAGTTAAGATAAAAAAATCGAATAAAACTATTTCAAATGCACTTCCTCTTCCAAAAAGATTTATTCTTGAATTTTTAAAAGCTCATAATTTTCAAGATTTGCCTATATCTCAATCTAATCAAGCATTAAAGATGTTGCAAAATTATGAATTTGCTCCAGCAGGAAATTTTGGTTTTGATAAGGCTGAGGTAACAAAAGGTGGAATTTCCACCGATGAGCTTGAAAATTTAGAGAGTAAATTTGTAAAAGATTTATTTTTTATAGGTGAAATAGTTAATGTAACTGGTGAGCTTGGAGGTTATAATTTTCAGTGGTGTTTTAGTAGTGCCAAATATGTAGCAGATAATATCAATAAAAGGAATAATAAAAAATATGTTACCGATAAGTGAAATTTTTTACTCTTTGCAAGGGGAGGGTAAATATTGCGGAACTCCTTCAGTATTTGTAAGAGTTGGAGGATGCAATCTTCGATGTAAATTTAATAATAAAAGATGTGATAGTTATTTTGCAGTTGATAATTGTTATAAAAGCAGTTGGCAAAAAACTTCTATAAATAAAATAAAAAAAGAGATTGGAAAATATAAAAAATATCACCCTTCACTTGTTTTAACAGGCGGTGAGCCTATGCTTTATTATAAAAAATTGTATGAATTGATTGAATGGTTTGATGGCGATATCACAATAGAAACAAATGCTACGGTGGATGTTGATTTTGAAAAATATCCTGATTTTAAAAATGTAGTGTTTGCCATGAGTGTAAAATTATCAAATTCAAAAGTGCCTTATAACAAACGAATAAAAAAAGATGTTATCAAGAAATATGCGAAATATGCAAAAAAATCTTTTTTTAAATTTGTTGTTGATAAAAAAACAGATAATAAAGAGATAAAAAAAATAACAAAAAATATTAATTTGCCCATATACTGTATGCCTCTTGGAGAAAATGAGAAGGAGTTGAAGAAAAATGCCAAATATGTTTTCTCTTTTTGTATGAAAAATGGATATAATTACTCAGATAGAATTCATATTAGAATTTTTGATGATAAAAGAGGAGTTTGAATGATCATCAGGAAAGAATATAGTTTTGAAAATGCTCATATAGTAAGAGAATGTTCTACTTTAAGATGTAGCCAAAATATACATGGTCATAGTTACAGAGTTGAGATTAAGATAAAGTCAAACTTTTTGGATAATGCCGGAATGGTGCTTGATTTTGGTTTGATAAAACTATCTATAAAAGATATCATAGAGAGTTTTGACCATAGTATTACTTTATGGAGCAAAGATGATCAAGAATATATAAAATTTGCAAAAAAATTCAATCAAAGATATGTAGTTTTACCTGTAAATCCCAGCGTGGAACAATTTTGTAGAGTTTTTTTTCTTGCGATTGATCGTATTTTAGAACAAACAAAGTTTATAAATGGAGAAAAAAATGTTAAGCTTCACTCTATCATAGTTCATGAAACTGCTACTGGATATGCTGAATGTTTTAGAGAAGATGCTTATAATTTTGAAAATATGGGTGAAATTGATTTGAAAGATGTAGAGTTTTCAAATGCTATTAAAAATGATTGGAAAGATAAAAATCTTTGGGATAAAATCTTGAATAATGGGGTTTTTATAAATCCAAAATCAGTATAAAGATGATAAAATGAACTCTTTTGAGAAAAAAATTATTTATTTCTGGAGGTAAAATATGGATATTATAGAAGATTTTATTTACAGTGAAGATGATTCGTATGCCATAAGAAGCAATTTGCAAGCAGATGAAATTACTAAAAAGATACTTAGTATCGTGGAAAATGAATTGTTGTGATAAAAAAAGATTTATTTATCCAATTTTAATGGGTGAAAATGTATAATAGATAAATTAATCATAAAATTATTATATAAGTAAAAGAGAAAGGATAAAGAGAGATGAAAGGAATAATTTTGGCTGGTGGAAGCGGAACAAGACTTTATCCTATAACAAAAGGGATTTCCAAACAGCTTGTTCCTATTTACAATAAGCCGATGATATATT
>JALUBK010000053.1 GCA_027044945.1 Campylobacterales bacterium | reverse complement strand
TTCAAAAGATATCCTGTTCTATCCAATAAACTTCTATTTTCTTTTACAAGAAATAAAATATGTTCTTTCAAGTCCCCGAAATCATATTTTAATTTCTTCTTTTTAGACAAGGAAACTGCATTATAAACTCTCTTTACAACTTCATTTTCTTGAATAAAAAGTTTTACAAGTCTGTTTAATGTTCTTCTGGCATAATAAATTTTTTCTTGAATAATTTTTTCATCAATGCTTTCATTCATTATTTGATCTTCTAATTCTTCAAGACTTTCATCTATAATATCTGACATAAAAATTGAATTATCCATAATAATATCTATTATTGTATATATTTCAAAAATAATATCAGCTTTATGAGAAATCATTCTTCTTTGAAATTTATTTGATATTTCTTCAACTGCTCTATTTTCATCACAAGCAATAATTAATTTATTTTTTATTTTTATTATAGCTATATTGATAGTTTGAAAATCCAAATAATCCTCACCAGCAAATTTTAAATGCTTTAGTATTGTAACATCACCATTTGGAATAAGATCAAATACAGGAGACTGGTCTTCAGTCATAATATCTTCTATAATTTGTTCGGGAAAACCATTTTTAAAAAGCCAATCTTTCAAATCACAATTTGACACATGGGTAAAAAAAACTTGATGCATTGTTTCATTCAAATCAACCACATCAAGTTTTTTATCTACTAAGTAATTGTTCTCTTCATTAAAAATTTTCATAAAATAACCCCAATCAAATATAATAGAGGAGTATTTTATCTATTTTTTACTTAAAGTTATGGTTAATATTCCATTTATATATTTAGTTTTTAAACTATTTTCATCTATATCACTTGGCAATGTGATAGATCTTTCAAAATTTCCTATATATCTTTCTTTTTGTATAAAATTTGAATTTTTTCTACTTTCAAAATCTTCTGTTTTTGCTTCAATAGTTAAAATATGATTTTTTATCTTTACTTTTATGCTGTTTTTCTTTGAACCAGGTATTTCAGCACTTATAATATATTTATCTCCCTCGTCTGTTACATCTATTTTTGGGAAAATAGAAAAATTTTTAAAAAATTTATTGAAATTAGGATCGTTTTGAAATTTTGCATTAAATGAACCAAATGTTTTATCTATTTGTTCTTGCATTTTTTGAAATTCTTTAAAAGGATTAATATTTAAATTATTAAATATTTGCTTATTTATATTATTTTTCGTAAGATTGTTGCTTTGCGAAACTGGTTTATAATACAAATTATCATTACTGGTTTGAATATTTTTTTTGTGTAAATAATATCCTTCTACACCAACAGCAGTTAAAAGCAAAACTATTAATGATATTAAAATTTTATCTTTCATTGCTTTTATTCCTCCTTGTTTTTTTAAGAAATTATAAAACAAGGAGGTAAATAAATAGTAAATCTATTTTATTTTTTTATACTGCATCCATTTTTATTAACCAAATCAGTTGATGGAGTATTTGGGCATTTGTCATATAAATCTATAACTCCATCATGATCGCTATCTAATGCACAACCATATTTATCAACCAATGCCATAGGTGGTGTATTTGGACAAACATCTCTACTGTTTATAACTCCATCATGATCGCTATCTAACTGTGCGGTATTAGGAGTTACACAACCAGCCAAAACCATCATTCCGATTATTGATAAAAAAATATAAATATATATTTTATTCATGCTCATTCTCCTTTATACACTAATTTTAAAATCCAGAACCACCAGAACCTGAACCGCCGCCCATTCCGCCTCCTGAGCCCATTCCGCCCATTCCGCCTCCTGAGCCCATTCCGCCCATTCCGCCTCCTGAGCCCATTCCGCCCATTCCGCCTCCTGAGCCCATTCCGCCCATTCCGCCTCCTGAGCCCATTCCGCCCATTCCGCCTCCTGAGCCCATTCCTTTAGCCATGCCTTCTGCAGTTGTTGCTTTATTTTGCATATTTTGTTTTTCTCTTTCTGCTTTTGTATTCATTTTTTCAAATGTTTCTTTTCTGGTAGCTTTAATTTTATTTTCTATTTCTTGAATTTTTTCTTCTCTTTTTTGCTGATTCATTTGTCCTATTTTTGTTTTTATTGCATTCATATATTTATATCTGTTTTGAACTTTTGCTTGTTGCATTTCCTGAATAAGTTGCCCCATTGTTTGGTGCGACAAAGAAGAAACAGAATTTAATCCGCTTTTGCTTTTTTGTTTAGTAACATCCGTTGTGGTTGTAGTTGTAGTCTTAGCTGTATTTGTAGCTGTTGTAACTGTTTCCGCCGCATTGGCACCTATATAACCTAAAACTGCTAATGATAAAAGTATATTTTTTACTTTCATTTTTTGCTCCTTTTTTATTTTTGTAATGGAATTATAAGATTTGTTTGTTAGTTAAGTGTTAGTTTTATTGTGGTGCCTTGATTTATTTTACTTTTTATATTTATACCTATTTTTAATCCTTCACAAAGCTTTTGCACGATATTTAAACCTATTCCAATGCCTCTTTCATTTTCTTTATAAAACCTATCAAAAACTTTTTCTACATTTTTAATTCCCGCTCCATTGTCTTTTATGATTATATTGTTTCTTTCTATCATGACTGAAATACTTGGATGTTTTTCTCTTGCATATTTACAAGAATTTGATAACAAATTATCTATTATCCTTATAAAAGCATCTTCATCAGTTTTATATATCATATCACTTCCAGATATTTTCATATCAATTTGTGGATATAATTTTTTGAAATACTCAATTCTGTATTTTATAATTTTATAAATATTAATTTTTTTAATATTTGGATGAAAACCTTTTATTTCTATCTCAAAATTTTTATAGAGAGATAAAATTCTATCTGCACTTATTTCTATTCTATTCAATTCTTCAGAAGGATTTTTTTGTTTTAAAAAATTTGTATTTAATAATATTGTAGTTATTGGAGTATTTATATCGTGTATAACATCTTTTAGAAAATCTTCTATCAAACTGATAGCTTTTTTCATAGGTCTTAATGCATATAAAGCATAAAACATAGAAAGAAAAATCAAAAATAATACAATCATTAAAAAAAGTATTAATATTCTATTCCGAATTGATTGAATATTTTGTTGATATTTTTGTATTGAATATTCTATTTTTAAAAAATTTTTATTTGTTTTGGATATTCTAAACAAAGCAAATACTTCTTTTTTTGAAATATACAATTTATCTACTTTTTTGTTTTTATTTGCTTTAACAACAGTAGTATCAAATTTATTTCCTTGAAAATTAAAATTATACTCTCTCATTTCATAAAGTAATTCATTATTTAGTGATGATATCTCTTCTTTATAATACAAATATGCAATAATCATACTCATCAAAGCTAACATACTAAAAAATATAATAAATATTTTTAAAAATGATTCTTTTTCATAATTTTTCAAGCTTATATCCCATGCCTCTAATATTTACAATTTTTATATTCAATTCTGTTTTAATTTTATTGATTTGAACTCTTAGTGCAACATCGCTTGGTTTTCTCATAACTTCGAAAAACAAATCCTTACGAACAATTTTTCCAATATTATTTAATAAAATTGAAAGAATTTTTAAAGATACTTCACCAAAATCTATCTCTTTATCTTTATAATAAATATGATTTTCCATAGGATTGTATTTTATATCTCCATAAGAGATAAAAGGATTATTTTTTTTCAAAATTGCATCTATTCTAACGGCCAATTCATCAAAATCAAATGGCTTTTTGATATAATCATCACATCCAGCATCAAATCCTTTAGAGATATTTTTTATATCTTTCATTGCCGTTAAAAAAAATGTTGGAGTCTTGTCTCCTGCATCTCTTAAATCTTTTAACAAGTCAATACCATTTCCGAAAGGAACATTTATATCAAATAAATATAAATCAAATTTATTTTCATATACTATATCGATTGCTTCATTTATATTTTTTGATGTAGTAATTTTATATCCTTTATTGCTCAATAAAGATGAAAGTGTTTGTAAAAGCATTTCATCATCTTCAAGCAATAAAATTTTAAACATATTCTCTCCATTAGTGTCATAAAAACACTCAATTATCTTGAGTGTTTTTATGTTTTTAATTTTGTAGTATCTTAAACCTAAGATTTTTTATACAGAGCAAGAACTTTTTCCACTGTTTGAACTGCAAGACCCACCTATTGTAGGTTGAACTGCTTCATTATCTACTCCGCCCTCTTCGTTTATCTTTTCAATCATTTTCCAAAGTTCTTTAGCTGCAATATCATATCTTTTTGTGATTTCACTATCTGGAAATTCTGAAACTATAGGCTTACCTATATCTCCGCCCTCTCTAATAGTAGGATCTATCGGAATTTCTCCTAAAACCACAGTGTCATATTCTTTTGCCAAAGGCTCAGTTGTTCCTTTTCCAAAAATATCATACTCTTTATTTGTTTCTGGACAAATAAAACCACTCATGTTTTCAACTATTCCCGCTATTGGAATATGTAATTTTTTAAACATATCCAAACTTCTAGCTGTATCATCAAGTGCAACTTTTTGAGGAGTTGTTACACAAACTCCAGCAGTTACAGGCACACTTTGAGCAAGAGTAAGTTGAGCATCACCAGTTCCAGGAGGCATATCTATAACTAAAACATCCAAATCTCCCCACAAAATATCTTGTAAAAGTTGTTGAATGGCTTTAGTAACCATTGCACCTCTCCATATAAGAGATTGGCCTTCTCCCATCAAACTTCCCATACTCATAGTTTCAATTCCATGAGAGATGATAGGTTTAACTTTATTTCCAACTATTTCTGGAGACTGATCTACGGTTCCTATCATTCTTGGTATATTAGGACCATAAATATCTGCATCCAAAAGTCCTACTTTTTTACCTTGTTTAGCTAAAGATATAGCAAGGTTTACTGTTGTTGTTGATTTACCAACACCACCTTTTCCACTACTAACCATTACAAAATTTTTAATATACGGTGCTATATTTTTACCATGCGAGCTTGATTCTTTTGGCATTTTAGGTTTTTCAATATTTAAATTATATTCTTTAACACCTATTGTTTCCAATGCTTTTTTAACATCATCTCTTATCTGTTTTTCAACCTCCGCAGAGGATGATGTAACTTTGATATCAATTTCTACTTTTTCTCCATCAGCATTAATTTTTTTAACAAATCCAAAATCTACAATACTTTTTGTAAAACCAGGATATGTTACATTTTTTAATGCTTCCTTAATGGAATCATTACTTGTCATCAAAACTCCTTTGTTTTTTAATCAACTTTAGAATAATAAATATTCTTAAATGGAATTTATCACAAAAAAGATAAAAAAAAGCTTTAAAAGTGTATAATGTTGTAACACTTTTTATAAATAAAGGACAAAAATTGCCTGATTTAACTCTTGTGCTACTTAGTGCGGGAAATTCTATAAGATTTAATCGCAAAATAAAAAAACAATGGATAAGAATAAAAGATGAACCATTATGGCTATTTGTTGTAAATAGATTAAAAAAATTTTGTAATTTTCAAGATATAATAATAGTTGCAAATAAAAACGAAATATCTTATATGAAAAATTTTGCTGATTGGACTTTTATTGAAGGCGGAAATGAACGACAATATTCTTTAAAAAATGCTTTAAACAAAGTAAAAACAAAATATGTTTTAGTAACCGATGTAGCAAGAGCTTGTATAGATAAAAATATTATTGATGAACTTATAAAACAAATCAATCATTGCGATATTGCTGTTCCGTATCTTAAGCCAACAGACACAATACATTATAAAAATAATTTTATAGACAGAAATGAAATAAAACTCATTCAAACACCCCAACTATCAAAAACAAGTATTTTACTCAAAGCACTTGAAAATGAAAAACTTTTTACTGATGACAGTAGTGCAGTGCTAAATATAGGAGGAAAAATTTCTTATGTTCAAGGCTCAAAAAAAGCAAAGAAACTTACATTTTTTGATGATATAAAATCCTTGGATTGTTTGGAATTTCCATCAAATGATACTTTTTGTGGAATAGGTTTTGATGTGCATCCTTTTGAAAATGGAAAAAAAATGTATCTTGGAGGAGTTTGCATAAATGAATCTTATGGATTTAAAGCACACTCTGATGGAGATGTAGCTATTCATGCAATTATTGATTCACTGCTTGGTGCTATGGGAGGTGGAGATATTGGCGAACTTTTTCCAGATAATGATTTGCAATACAAAAATGCGGATTCCAAAAAACTATTAAATAAAGTTGTCAAATTTATTTATAGTGTTGGATATGAAATTATTAATGTTGATATAACGATAATGGCACAAAAACCAAAAATTTTATCTTTTAAACAGCAAATGAAAGAAGTTTTATCCGAAATTTTACAAATACCAAAATTTAAAATTAATATAAAAGCAACAACTACTGAAAAATTAGGTTTTATAGGAAGAGAAGAAGGTATTGGTGTTCAATCAATAACAACCTTAAAATATTACAACTGGAAACAATAAAATGAAAGTTCTCATTGTTGAAAATGAAATTTATCTTGCTCAGAGCATCTCTTCTAAATTGACAGAGATTGGATACACCTGTAAAATAGTCGCTACAATAAAAGAAGCACTAAATGAAGAATATTATGATATTGTTTTATTATCTACTAATATTTCAGGACAAAATTTTCATCCTGCTATTGAAAAATATAAAAATTCTCTCATAATACTTCTTATATCATATATAAGCAACGATACAGTATCTAAACCATTTAAAATGGGAATTAATGATTATATATTAAAACCTTTTATGGTAGAAGAACTAATTAGAAAAATCAACCATCTTTTTGAATATAGAAGACTGAAAAACGAAAATCTGTTTTACACAAAATATATAGAAAACAATTTTAAAAACAGTTCTATAAAATCGACTGAAGTAAAAAAAATAATACCTCCAATATTTATAAAAAGCAGTTATCAAAAACTTATTGATAAAATAATGTATGAATATTCAAAAACAATTAAAACATCTCCTGTTTTTATAGCTCTTGATTGTGCAAATGCTTTAGAAGAAATAGAAAAATATGATGATAAAACTTTGCTCTATCTTGTTAATTTACAAAAATTAAAAAGAACAGAAAAAGCAAAAATCTTATCTTCAATAGAGGGTAAAAATATAATTTTATGCACAACTGATATAAATGAGCAAATAGATCTAGATATTACTGTTATTACTCTTGACAATTATAATAAAATATATGATAATGGAGATATATTATCAATTGATGATTATGTTAAATATATAATACAAAGTTTTCAAAATAATTTTACAGATACAGAACTTAGTAAAAAATTAGGAATTTCAAGGAAAAGTTTATGGGAAAAAAGAAAAAAATATGGAATCAATAAGAAAAAATAAAGCTCTTAAAGAGTTACACATAGATAAAGAAGCATTGGCTACTCTTTCTTTAGTAAAAGAAGGAATATTAGCACCTATTGATAGATTGATGGACGAAGAAGAATCTAAAAAAGTAACAACAACAAAAAAATACAAAAGACAACATTTACCGTTCCCTTTTGTATTGGCTCCAGCAGGAAAAAGAAACAAAGAAGTTTTACAAAACACAAAAAAAAATGAAATCTTAAAAATAATAGTAAAAAATGAGTATGTCGGTTACATAAAAACAAAAAATATTTTTAAGATAGATATTGAAAAAAGAATAAAATCAATTTTTGGAACTTGCGATGAAACTCATCCAGGAGTTAAAGACACAAAAAGAAGATTAGGTGATTATGCAATATCTGGAGATTATGAAGTTAATTTTAATGAAATAAAAAAAGCAAAAAATAAGATCAAAGAAGCTAAAAACAGAATTCAAGCAAAAAAAGTAACTGCTATAATGATGGCTGCCAAACCATTACATAGAGCACATGAACGACTGATAAGACTAACTCTTGAAGATACTGATTTATTAGTAATTTTTTTGTTAAAGCCTTATAAAAAAGATATACTTTCTTATGAAATAAGATATAAAACTTTAAGATATTTTATAGATAATTTTTTACCTACAAATAAAGTTTTGGTGGTTCCTTTTGAAAACACATATATTTTTGCGGGTTACAATAATGCTATACTTGATTCTATTGCGGCAAAAAATTTTGGTTGTAGTGATATAGTTCTAGGGCAAAATCATTCTGGTATTGGAGTTTTTTATGATCATGATAGAGTAACTTCAGTTTTAGATAAAATAAACAACATAGGAATAAAAGTCCAAATAATCAGTGAATTTGTTTATTGTGATCAATGTAAAACTTTAGTCAGCACCAAAACTTGCCCACATGGAAAACATCACCATATTTCATATCACTCTCCATCAATCATGGAAATATTAAAATCAGGACTTTTACCTCCTGCTGTTTTGGTTAGAAAAGAAATTTCAGCAATACTTCTTAGCCAACTTTTTAAAAACAGATTTGAAGATTTAAGCAAAGTCTATGATGCTATTATGCCAAATTCTGGACTGCTTGAAGAACATGATGAACAAGATTTTTATGTGAAATTATTACAACTTTATCAAACAACATCTTTAACTTAAGGTAAAAAATATGAGAAAACTTTTTTTAACTTTTTTCTATACAGGACTTTTTCCTTATGCTCCAGGAACCACTGGAAGTATAGCTGGAGCAATAGTAGGATATATAATACTTCTTTATTTACCAATATCTACACTTTTTTTATTGGCAATTTTAATAACAATAGTTTCTATCAAAGAGATTGGTATTTATGAAAAAGAAAATAATGTTCATGATCCAAAAGAGATAGTTGTAGACGAAGTTGTAGGAGTTTGGATAGCTTTTTCATTAAGTTCTGCCACCCTTTTGCAAATAATATTAAGTTTCATATTTTTTAGGATATACGATATTTGGAAACCCTCTATTATAGGTAAAATTGATAAAAATTATAATGGCGGAATAGGTGTAATGGGAGATGATATAATTGCCGGTATATTAGCTGGAGTTTCAAGTGCATTAATTTATCAAATATATCTATTTTTAATCAAACAAGGTTATGGCCCATATATAATTTTTTGAATGATTCGCAAGTTTCTTTCAAAAAATCTATATTTCCCTCACACACTATATTTCCATGTTCAAAAACTAAAATTTTATCTGAATTTTTAACAGTCGAAAGTCTGTGAGCAGCAATAAAAACAATAAGTTCATCTTTAATCGCATATATTGTTTTCATAATAGATGCTTCACTTTTATTGTCTAATGCACTCGTTGCTTCATCAAGTATTAAAATATCAGGATTTCTATACAAAGCCCTTGCTATTGATATTCTTTGTCTTTGACCTCCGCTTAAATTTGTCCCAGATTCGTCTAAAACTGTATCCAAGCCATTATCTAAATTTTTTACATAATCCCATAAATTAGCTTTTTCAAGGGCATATTGTATTTTTTTATCATCTCTATCTTTGCCATAGGCAATATTTGCGGCTATTGTATCATTGACAATATATACTCTTTGACTTACAACACAGACATGATTTCTAAAATCCTTCAAATCAAAATATTTTAAGTCTTTATCATCAATATAAATACTTCCATTACTAGGATCGTAAAATCTCAAAAGAAGATTTACGACTGAAGTTTTACCTCCGCCACTATCCCCAACAAAACCGATAACTTCACCCTTTTTTGCAGTAAAATTAATATTATTTAAAGCCTTTTTATTGCCATATAATAAATCAACATTTTTAAATTTCAAATTATTAATTTTTTCTATTTTTTTATAACCTGTTTTTATCATAACAGGATGCATCATAATCTCTTTTATTCTCTCATTTGCAGCAACTGCGATTTGAAATTTACTATAAGAATTAGATATTTTTTTAATCGGATCAAGCAATAAAGACAAAGCCGTAAGAAAAGAAAAGAAACCACCAGTCGTCAATTCATGAGTTATCAAAACTTCTCTTCCTCCAAATAGAATAACAGATACAATCGAAATAGCTCCCAAGATTTCAAAAATAGGAGACAAAAGTTGTTGTTGTTTTACACTTTTCATATTTATTTTAAAATAATTAAGGTTTTCTTTTTCAAATCTTTTTTGTTCATAATCTTGAGAATTATAAGCTTTTATCATTTCATAATTATTAAATATTTCTGATAATGAAGAAGTAAGTTTGGAATTTTGTTCTTGAGATTCTTTAGATAAAATCTTTATTTTTTTTGAAATTATTTTAATAGGAAAAAAAGCCATTGGTATTATAACGATAGAAAATAGTGCCAATTTAGGACTTTGATATACAACAACAACAATCAATGCAATAATAGTAAAAAAACTTCTTACAAAACTTATAGCATCAGAAGCAATCGCACTTTTTATTCTAGATATATCATTTGTAATTCTACTTATCAATTCTCCGCTATGAATATTCAAATGAAAATCTAAATCCAAGCTCACAATATGTTTTAGCATTTTATTTTTTATTATCCTAACAACATCTTCGCCTATAAAAGTTAAATAATATGATGATAAAAATGAACCTACAGCTTTACCAAAAAAAGCCAATATAACAAAAATGGGCAATATATAAAGCATAGTTACATTTTGTTCAACAAAAATTTTATCCATAACAGGTTTTACAAGATATGCCACAGCAGCAGTTGAAATAGAAACAAGAATCATTCCAAAAATAGCTAAAAACAATTTTCTTTTATAATTTTTAAGATATGGCAAATATTCTTTAAAAAATTCTATCACTTATTTTCCTTTTTAATTTTTTCCTAAATTTATGCCACTTATATAGCCACTAGCCCATGCGAAAGAGAGATTAAAACCGCCTCTTTTTCCGACAACATCTAAAATTTCTCCTGCAAAAAATAAATTTTTTACCAATTTTGATTCCAATGTTGACGGATTAACTTCTTTTACATCTATTCCTCCTCCACATACTTCTGCATAATCAAAACCATGAGTTTTTATTATATCAAATTTCCAGTTTAAAACAATGTTTATTATAGATTTTAACTCTTTTGTGCTTGTTTGATTTAACTGTTTATTCGAATCTATATTTAATTCGTAAATTATCTCTTTTGATATTTTTATCGGCAATAAAGCATTAAGAAGTTCAAAAATAGTATATTTTGGATTATTTTTTTTGATTTTTAATAATAAAGATTTTAAAGTATTTTTATCAAATTCTGGCAATAAATTTATCAATAAAGCAAGTTTTTTATTTTGTAAAATTTTTTTAGAAGCTATAAAACTAATATCAATAGCATTTAAACCTGATATTCCATATTTTGTAAATAATCCGTCTCCTTTTTGTTTTGCAATAATTTTTCCATCACATAATAAACTAAATATAGATTTTATTTTGACTCCAGCCAATCTTTTGCAACTTTTGTTGTTTGATTCAAATTGAACCAACACAGGATATGGCTCAATAATATTATGACCAAATTGCTTTGCAATTTTATATCCTATTTCACTTCCACCTAAATGTTTTGCTGCCTTGCTTCCAGAACTTAAAAGAACTTTATTATAAAACTTTTTTTGCATATTTGCATCAAAGCTTATCAAAAAACCTTCATCTTTTTTTTCTATCATATTTACTTTTGAAGATAAAAATAAATTTATATTTTGCAACTCTAAATTTTTTTTAAGAAGAGACAAAACTGATTTTGCATCAAAAGATTTTGGATATACGAAGTCATCAACTTCTTCCAACAAAAGACCTTTTGTTTCAAAAAATTTTTTAATCTCTTTATAACTAAATTTTTTAAAAATATTATCAACAAATCCAATATCATTGCTATCAAAATTACTTAATGATAAATTTTTATTCGCAATATTGCATTTTCCATTGCCTGAAACAGATATTTTTTTACCTAAAACATCATTTTTTTCATAAATATCAACTTGAAAATTATGATTATTTATATTTAAAGCTGCCATCATTCCAGTAGCTCCACCACCAATAATAGCTATTTTTTTCATAATTCTTTTTTCATTATTTTAAAATCAAAATATTTAGAAATAAAATTACTATTGCCTATTTTATTAAATTGAATCATCGCTGCAGTATAATTTTTTATTTCCAAATACAAAATACCAAGAGCAAATCTACTCTCAAAATTATTTGGATCAGTAAGTTTTGCAAGTTCCAAAAGAGCTATTGCATTTGCATCATGTCCAGCTCCAATAGAAGCAACAGAAGCTAAAAAAAGAGTTCTTGCATTTTTTATTTTATAGGTATCAATAAGCTCATTGTAAATTGCATAAGCTTCCTCATAATTTTTTGTGTAAAGATCAATATAACCCAAAGATTGCATAACTCCGACCACATCATTATTTCCATCTTCTAACTGTTTTTCCAATATTTCTCTGGCATAATAAAGCATTCCTGAAATTTGCAAACTTTTAATATAAATTTTTTTAGCAATATTGGAACCATAAAACAATGATTTGTAATCTATATCTTTTTCTAAAAATTTTTTTTGCAAAGATTTTGCATATTCCGCTACAGGACGATTTTGATTTTTTGCATAAATATATATAATATTTGCCATCATGTCTTTCGGAATTTTTAAATAAAGCTCTTTTGCTTTCATTAAAAAAAGATTATTTTTTTTTATATTCTTGGCAATTATTGCATCAAAAATTAAATTTAAAGAATTATCAGAATTATCATTCACAGAAAAAGCAGACGAAGATATTAAATTGTTTTTTGCAAAATCAATAAGAGCAAAATAAAATTTTTTATTTTTTATCTTATGATTTAAAGTAAGATCTGATATCACTTCTTCAATCAATTTTTGATTATTTTTGTGCATTAATTCTTTTGTAAATATTGCAAAAACACCTGCCAAATGATTTGAACTATTCAAATGATAACTTTTTATAAAATTTTTATATGCCAGAGTATAATCTCCCATTTGAGCATAAGTCAAACCAAGGTCATAATACAAAACAGAATGATTTGAAGTTTTATTTTTTAATGAATTAAAAATTTTATTTGCATCAAGAATTTTATGATTCAATGCTTTTTCAACACCAATAGAGATTTTTTTATTTATTTTAGATATATTGGAACTTTGAGATAACAACATTAAAGCATTTTTTGTTTCTCCAATAGACAAGCCAATACTACCTTTTCTTATAAATTCTATCGTTTGATTTGCATTAAAAATTTTATAAGGGGCATAATAAAATAGCAATCCATATTCATTTTCTTTATTTAAAAAAATGTCTTTTTCGAAATCCTTTTGTGCCAATTTAACATCATATAATAACGGATTTAAAGATATAGACAAAGGATAAAGTTGCAAACATTTACTTTTATTTATATCCAAACAATCTTTAAGAGCATTAACTGAACTTTTAAAAAGACCCATTTTAATATATGTTAAAGCCATTGCTTTTTTTGATCTTACAGGAGCAATTCCAGCTTTAAAAGATCTTATAAAATGTTTTAATGCTATAGAATAGTCTCCAATACTATCATACAATAAACCTAAAGTTATTTCATTTTTCAAATCATCATTTTTTTCAAGAGAATTTATAGCTTTTAAATTATCATGAAAAAATGAAAAAATTTTGGCTTGAATATAATCTTGAGCATCATTGTAATATTTTGAACTGCGATGATCCAATGGAATAATAGTTTCAAAATAATATCTATGATAATAATTAATTAATGCGACACAATAAGAATACAAAGGTGCTTTTGTCTCAAACGGAAGATATACTTGTGCTAAATCAATATAATATTTAAAAAGTTTTTTATTTCCAATTTTTAATGCACATACTGCACTATTTATAGCACTTATACATCTATTTTGTCCATTTTGCATAGCAATTTTGAAATACTTAATAGCTTCTTTATATTTTTTTTCTTTCATCTTAGCTACACCGATATTATAATTTGAAATAGATTCATTTGAAGAAGCTATTTCAGTAAAAAGCTTTAAAGCCTCTTTTTTATCGCCGTTTGCATATAAAATATTAGCTTTTTTAATCAAAGTTTCCAATTTAATAGGAGCATAATAAGATAATTTTTCTTTCGAAATAATTTTTTGTGTAATTTGATTTATGTTTAAATTATCTTTAGTATTACTTTTTTTTATCAATATAATAATCAAAACTATAACAACAATCAAAAGAGCTACTGCCAAAATAATTATAAATAAAATATTTTTCTTTTTTTTACTTATTTTAGAAGTATTAACCTCCTTTTCGGGTTGCTTTTTTTTATCATCTTCTTCAAGAATTATAATATTTTCTAACTCTTTATTATCCACAAATATCTCTTATTCACATATATTTTTTTAAGACTTCAGGAATAGCAACTGTTCCATCTTTTTGTTGATAGTTTTCCATTATCGCTATTAAAGTTCTTCCAACAGCCAAAGAAGATCCATTTAAAGTATGGACCAACTTATTTTTTTTATTATTTTTATATCTTATTTTAGCCCGTCTTGCTTGAAAATCTCTTGTATTAGAAATAGAACTTATTTCTCTATATTTATTTTGTCCGGGCAACCAAACTTCCAAATCAATAGTTTTAGCTGCACTAAAGCCAAGATCTCCGCCACACAACATAACCAATCTATGAGGCAACACCAAAGAAGTAAGCAAATCACTAGCACATTGCACCATTTTATCAAAAATTTTATCACTTTCTTCAGGCTTGGCAATACTAACAAGCTCTACTTTATCAAATTGATGCTGTCTTATCATACCTCTTGTATCTCTACCAGCACTCCCAGCTTCTTTTCTAAAACAAGCTGTATATCCACTCATTAAAATAGGCAAATCTTCTTCTTTTAAAATTTCATCTCTAAAAAGATTTGTTAATGGAACTTCTGCAGTCGGTATAAGATAAAGTTCTTCTGCTTCAATTTTAAACAAATCATCTTCAAATTTTGGAAGTTGTCCTGTTCCTCTCATGGATTCTTTATTTACTATATAAGGCACACAAACTTCTTTAAATCCTCTTTTGGCATTAAAATCAAGCATATAATTTATCAAGGCTCTTTCCATTTTTGCAGCATCGTTTTTCAAAACAGAAAATCTACTTTGAGCTATTTTAACACCCCTTGTAAAATCTATCCAATCTAAATTTTCTCCAAGTTCCCAATGCTCTTTAGGCTTAAAATCAAACTCTTTAGGCTCTAAAACTTTTTTAATCTCCACATTAGAGTCTTCATCTTTACCAACAGGAACTATATCATCAGGAATATTTGGAATATTTAAAGCATAAATTTCTAACTCTTCTTCAATTTCATTAACTATTTTTTGCTGAACAGTTATCTTTTGTTTATTTGTTTCCAACTCCTTTTTGAGTTCATTTACATCTTTTTTTTCTTTTAAATATACAGGAAATAATTTACTTTTTTTATTTTGTTCTGATTGCAATGTTTCGAGTATACTTTTTTGCTCTTTTAAAACAACAAAAAGTCTTTTTAATTCCTTTAAAACTTCCTCTTTTATTTTTTTCTTTTTTAATTTTTCAACTATTTCATCAAAATTATTTTGTAACAATTTTAAGTCTAACATTTTATAATATCCCCACCTTTTCTCTTATGATTTCCATTTTTGCTACAGCCACTTTTCTAGCTTTTTTAGCTCCATCATTTAAAATATCCAATACTTCATCTTTATGATTTAAATAATATTCTCTTTTTTCTCTAGCAGGCTCAAAATAATCCCAAATTTTTTCTTTTAATGAAGCTTTAAAATGCCCATACCCCTCTTTTCCACTTTTATATCTATCTTGAAGATTTAAAAGTTCATTTTCATTCATGAAAAGTTCGCACAACTTATAAACATTACAGTTTTCCCACTCTTTTGGCTCTTCCAATGGAGTAGAATCTGTTATAATTTTACCAGTTTGTTTTTTTAATTCTTTTAAGGTTGAAAAAATATTAATTGTGTTTCCATAGCTTTTACTCATTTTTGCTCCATCAAGTCCAGGAACAGTTGCGACATTTTCATCAGTTTTAAATTCAGGAATTGTAAGAATTTGACCATTTGCGTTATTAAATTTTATAGCTATATCTCTAGTTATTTCTACATGTTGGATTTGATCTTTACCAACAGGAACAATATTTGAATCATATATAAGAATATCAGCAGCCATTAAAACAGGATACGAGAAAAGTCCATGATTTGCCATAATACCTTTTGCAACTTTATCTTTATAACTATGGGCTCTCTCAAGTAATCCCATCGGAGTATAAGAGGATAAAATCCAATACAATTCTAAAACTTCTTTTACATCTGATTGAACCCAAAAAGTTGACAAATTCGGATCAATACCCAAAGATAAAAAATTTATAGCAACATCTATTGTATTTTTTTTCAACATATCCCCATTTTTAAGGGAGGTAAGCGCATGATAATTAGCTATAAATATGAAAAGATCACTCTTTCCTTGAAACTCTAACATTTGCTTAATAGAGCCAAAATAATTTCCAAGATGTAAAGCCCCCGAAGGTTGGATGCCAGTTAATACTCTCATTACTGTCCTATAAATAAAATAATTTTATGATATTATAGCCAAAATAGCAAACAAAGGCAAAAAAATAATATAATTTTTAATCCAAAATTAGATTTTTATGATATAATAATTTACTTTAAAATTTAAGGTTATTAAAATTGATAAGAAAGTGTTTTTTTTTATTTTTATTTTTTGTATCTTTGTTTGCAATAGATAATATTAACGATATTGTAAAAAATATACCTAAAAACTCTCCCGAATATAGTCTTGATATGTTATATGTAAAAAAAATAAAAATTTTAAAATTTAAAAAAAGAGTTTTTAACATATCCGAAGCAACAAGCACCCAATCTCTTATATATGATTTTAATAAATTACTCACATATCAAAAATTTTTATTATTATCAAAACAATAT
>JALUBK010000052.1 GCA_027044945.1 Campylobacterales bacterium | reverse complement strand
AGGATTTTTTATGGAATGCGAATTTCCCACTGTAAATGAAAAAAGCGATGAGATAAAAAAAATATTTAAAGAAGTTAAAACCATAGCTGTTATCGGGCTTTCTCCGAAACCTGAAAAAGATAGTTACAAAGTTGCAAAGTATCTCCAGAGTGTCGGTTATAAAATTATTCCTATTTATCCCAAAGAGGATATTATTTTAGAAGAAAAAGTTTATAGATCTTTGAGCGATATAGAAGAGAGAATTGACATGGTAGATATATTTAGAAAGTCATCTATCGCAGATCAAATAGTAGATGAAATAAAGAGGAGAAAAGATGTAAGAGTTCTATGGCTTCAAAAGGGCATAGTTAATAATAATGCAGCCAATAGAGCTAAAAAATTAGGTTTAAAAGTTGTGCAAAATAAGTGTTCTATGGTTGAGCATAGAATAAATTTTAATAATTAAAAGGTGATAAAATATGATACCATTGAATGAAATAATTCAAGCAAAAAAAAATATAAGCAATATAGTTAAAAAAACTGTTTTTGTCCATGCACCACTTTTAAATCAAAAAGTAGGAGCTAAGATTTATTTAAAAAAAGAAAATTTGCAGATAACTGGAGCTTTTAAAATACGAGGTGCTTATAATAAAATATTATCTTTAACCAAAGAGGAGAAAAAAAGAGGTGTTATAGCTGCAAGTGCAGGTAATCATGCTCAAGGTGTAGCATATAGTGCAAAAGCTTTTGGAGTTCCTGCTATTATTGTCATGCCTAAAGCAACTCCTCTTTTAAAAGTCATTGGAACAAAAGCTCTTGGTGCCAAAGTTGTATTGAAGGGTAATAATTATGATGAAGCTTGTGAATATGCTTTAAAATATGCAAAAGAGAATAAACTTGTTTTTATTCATCCTTTTGAAGATGATAAAGTAATGGCAGGGCAGGGGACAATTGCACTTGAAATGCTTGAAGATGTAAAAGATCTTGATATGATACTTGTTCCTATTGGAGGAGGTGGTCTTATCAGTGGTGTCGGTTCAGCTGTAAAACAAATTAATCCTCATATAAAAGTGATAGGAGTTACTGCAAAAGGTGCTCCAGCAATGTTTGAGTCTTTTAAAGAAAAAAAAGCCTTAAAAACAAATAATGTTAGAACAATAGCTGATGGAATTGCAGTTAGAGATGCTAATGAAAAAAATTTAAATATTATAATGGAATGTGTTGATGATATTGTTCAAGTTGATGACGAAGAGATTGCAACTGCTGTTTTATTTTTGCTTGAAAAGCAAAAGATAGTTGTTGAAGGTGCTGGAGCAGTCGGAGTGGCTGCTTTGATGCATCAAAAAATAAAAGTAACACCAAATCAAAAAATTGGAGTAGTTATAAGTGGTGGAAATATTGATGTTGGAATGCTGTCTATTATTATAGAGAAAGGTCAAATTAAAGCCCATAGAAAAATGAAGCTTTTAATTACCCTTATAGATAGACCGGGTGCCTTGAGACATTTAACTGATATATTTGAACAACTTAATGCAAATATCATTCAAATAGATTATGATAGAACTTCTACCACATTGTCTTATGGCGATGCAAATGTAACCATAGCACTCGAAACAAAAGGTAAAGAACACCAAGAAAATATCAGGGAAGAGTTAAAAAAACATAAATATAGATTTCACGAAGAGTTTTAGAGGAGATTTATTCCTCTAAAAACTTAAAAATTTCATTTTCTAATTGTGATTGATCGTTGTCGATAACTGTTTTGTGAAGTATCGGTTTGATAAATAAATTGCTTATTGATTTAGGAATTTCTATATTCATAATTTTTGCTACATTCTCTAAAGCATCAATATCATTAATTTTTGTTTTATTGCCACAACTGATCGCATCTAAAACTGCAGGAGCAAATTTTGTCCATTGTGCAGTGGAACAAATAACAGTTTTTCGTTTAGCACATTTTATATCATCATAAGCTTTTATGCAGGTGGCAGTATGAGGATCTAAAAGATAATTGTTCATGAAAGAATATTCAGATATATAATGTTTTGTTTGTGCATCATCGCAATAATAACCTCTAAAATCTTTCTGTAATATTTCAAGTTCATTGCTATCTAATTTGTAATAACCTTTTTCTTTAAGATTGCTCATCAACTCTTTACATCTTTTTGCACCAAATTTATCATAAATAAGTCTTTCAACATTTGATGAAATAAGAATATCCATTGCTGGAGAAATAGTCTTAATCAGTTTTCTTTCTCTTATGTCATAGATTCCTGTATTAATAAAATCATTTAAAATATTATTGCTATTTGACACAATAAGAATTTTTCTAATTTTTATTCCCATTTTTTTTGCATAATAAGCTCCCAAAGCATCTCCAAAATTTCCACTTGGCACTGCTATATATATTTCATCTGCATAATTTATCTCATTTTGTTTAAGTAATTTTATATAAGCATTTATATGATAGACAATTTGAAATATGATTCTTCCAAAATTAACTGAGTTAGCAGCACTTAATTTAATATGTAAATTATTTAGCTTATTTTTAAATTTATTTGAATTTAAAAGTGCTTTTAAAGCTGTTTGTGCATCATCAAAATTTCCTCTTATTCCAACAACTTTTAAATTTTTTCCTTTTTGTGTAACCATTTGTAATTTTTGAACATCGCTTGTTCCGCCCTCTGGATAAATGCAAACTACTTTTATATTGTCTTTATTTGCAAAGCTGTTTAATGTTGCCGGACCGGTATCTCCGCTAGTTGCAGCAAGTATAAGATAATTATTATTTTCTTTTTTTGCCAAAGTCGAGAGTATATCTCCAAAAGGTTGAAGAGCCATATCTTTAAAAGCTCTTGTTGGACCATGATAGAGTTCATTGATAAATAAAATATTATTTATTTTTTTTAACGGCACTGGATCTTGTTTGTTGTCGAAATTGTCATATAAATCAACTGCATTTTTTAAAATATCATCATCTATATCTATATCAAATAATTTTATTATTTTTAAAGTCAATTCTTTATAACTCAAATCCATGCATTCATCAATAAATTTTTTATCAATTTGTGGTAAAAATTTTGGGATATACAATCCGCCAAAACTTGCACTTGGATTTTCAATAGCTTGTGAAAAAGTAACTTCTTTAGGTTTTACACCGTCATTTCCTCTTGTTTCTATAAAATTCATTTTACACCTTTTTCTTTTATAACAGTTCCTATACCTTCGCTTGTAAAAACTTCAAGCAAAAGTGAATGTTCAATTCTTCCGTCAATTATATGAGCTTTTTTACAACCTGCTTCTACAGCTTCAATAGATGCATTAACTTTTGGAAGCATTCCTCCTTTGATTACACCTCTTTCAATAAGAACTTTTATCTCCTCTTTTTCCAGAGTAGATAAAAGTTCTCCTTCGCTATCTAAAACACCTAAAGTATCTGTTAAAAATATAACTTTCTCAGCTTTTAAACTTCCTGCAATTTTACTAGCTACTAAATCAGCATTAATGTTTAATCCTGTATCATCATCATCTTCTGTGGCTGCTATCGGTGCAACTATCGGTACAAAATTTTCATTTATAAGTTTATTTATAACAGATGTATCTATCGTTGTTATATCTCCGACTAAACCATATTTGCCATTATCTTTAGGGATTGCTTTGAAAAAATTTGCATCTTTTCCCGTGATCCCGATAGCTTTTGTTCCATTTTTATTTAATCTTGTAGTTATTTCTTTATTAATATTTCCGCTTAAAACCATTTCGACTACTTCCATGCTTTCTTTTGTTGTAACTCTTAAGCCATCAACAAATTCACTGTCTATTTGAAGTTTATCCAAAAGAGAAGTTATTTTTTTACCTCCTCCGTGAACGATGATAAGTTTTATGCCTACGAGATAAAAAAGAGTGATATCTTTTGCAAATTTATTTTTTAATGTTTCGTTTATTTGTGCTGATCCGCCATACTTTATAACAAAAGTTTTTCCAGCATATTTTCGTATATAAGGAAGGGCATCCAATAAAATACTTGCTTTTTCGATTCTACTTTTCAATTTTTTCCTTTTAAAATCAAT
>JALUBK010000051.1 GCA_027044945.1 Campylobacterales bacterium | reverse complement strand
AAGGAGAAAACATGAACAATAATAAAGTGATAGAGATAAAAATAACCTATAATCCAGAAATTATTGAAAACGAAAAAGAATTAGACAACAAAATAAAAAATTTTCTAGATAATTTAAAATCTGAAAAAGGTGTAACTTTAAAAGCAAAAAGACACAAAGTTGAGCTTGATTACATGCCTGATGAATACGGGTTGGAATAAAAAAGAAAAAATGAAAATAAAGACTACACCATCAGTAATTATTAGAATTTTAATATGGATAATTATTTTGATAGGTGGAGTTTATTGTGGTATTAAACATGATTTAATCTATTTTAAATCATGTTTTTCAAATCCTTTTTTCCATATAATATCTTTTCTTATTGGTTTTATACTTATGAAACTTTCTTTTCATGCAGCTGCAGTAGGAGGAAGAGAACTTAAAAAATATGGAAAAGAAGGAGATATACCAAGACTTGAAACAAATAAATTAGTAACTAGTGGAATATTTAAATGTTTTAGACATCCCATGCTTTTTGGGTTGTCTTTTGTTCCACTTGCTATTGCACTCATAATAGGCTCACCTACTTTTATACTTTTTATAGCACCTCTTGAAATGATATTTATACTAATAATGGTTTTAGTCTTTGAAGAGATGGAGTGTTATAAAAAATTTGGAAAAGATTACGAAATATACAAAAAGAAAACACCTATTTTTAGTAAAAAATTAAATTGTTACAAAAAATTATTTATATCTTGACTTTCGATATATATTTTTATATACTACGATTTTAATTTATTTATAGGAGAAGATTAAATGGTATTTTTTAAAGAAAGTGAAATTGATTATTATATAGAAGAAGATATTCCTTATTATGATCTTACGACTGAATCATTGGGCATTAGCAACGAAAAAGCCAAAATAACTTTTTCCACAAGAGACGAAACTGTTATTGCTTGTAGCGAAGAGGTTAAAAAAGTTTTAGAAAAACTGGGAGCTTATGATATAAAAATAATTCCATCAGGAACAAAATTACAAAAAGGAGAAGAATTTATTAGTGCTTATGGAACCGTTAGAAGTGTTCATCAGGCTTGGAAAGTATCTCAAAATATACTTGAATATGCTTGTGCGGTAGCCACATATACTTATAAAATGCTACAAAAAGCAAGAAAATACAATAAAAACATTGAAATTCTTACAACCAGAAAAACTCAACCTGGAGTAAAAAAAATTGCTATAAAATCAGTATTATCTGCTGGAGGATCTATTCATAGATTGGGTGCTAGTGAAAGTTTTTTGCTTTTTGGAAATCATAAAAATTTTATAGAAAAACAAGAATTAATAAAAAAAGTAAAACAAATAGATAAAAAATTAATAGAAAAAAAATTATTAATAGAATCAGACTCCATGGAAGAAGTTTTAGAATTTGCCAAAGTTGGTATTAGATTATTTCAATTAGAAAAGATGGAAATCAACGAATTAAAAAACAGTGTTTCAAAACTTAAATCTTTATATAGCGATATACATCTTTTGGCAACAGGAGGAATAAACATGCAAAATGTAGAAGAACATGCCTCAACAGGAGTTGATGGGCTTGTAACAACAGCTCCATATTTTTCAAAACCAGCAAATATAAAAGTTGAAATTTTACCTGTATAATTAAAATCCCTTGTAGCAAGGGATTTTAATTATCATTTTTAGTATATTTTCTTACATCTTCAGTAATTTTCATAGAACAAAATTTTGGCCCACACATTGAACAAAAATGAGCTGTTTTCAAATTTTCTTTAGGTAAAGTTTTATCATGAAATTCTCTTGCACGATCTGGATCAAAACCTATGTTAAATTGATCATTCCAACGAAATTCAAATCTAGCTTTACTCATGGCATTATCTCTTATTTGAGCCCCTGGATATCCTTTTGCAAGATCAGCTGCATGAGCTGCTATTTTATAAGTTACAATCCCCTCTCTTACATCTTCTTTATTGGGAAGTCCAAGATGCTCTTTTGGAGTAACATAGCAAAGCATGGAAGTTCCATACCAACCTATTTGAGCAGCTCCTATGGCTGAAGTAATATGATCATATCCTGGTGCTATATCAGTTATTAAAGGTCCTAAAGTATAAAAAGGTGCTTCAAAACATTTTTTTAACTCTTTTGTCATATTCTCTTTTATCATGTGCATCGGCACATGTCCGGGACCTTCTATCATCACTTGAACATCATGCTTCCAAGCAATTTTTGTTAATTCTCCCAAAGTTTCAAGTTCAGCAAATTGAGCTTCATCATTAGCATCATAAATAGAACCCGGTCTCAAACCATCTCCTAAGGAAAATGCTACATCATAAGCCTTCATAATTTCACAAATATCTTCAAAATGTTCATATAAAAAACTCTCTTTATGATGGAATAAACACCATTTTGCCATGATAGAGCCACCGCGAGAAACGATACCTGTAAGCCTTTTGGCAGTCATTGGGATATATTTTAATCTAACTCCAGCATGAATAGTAAAATAATCTACACCCTGCTCTGCTTGTTCTATAAGAGTATCTCTAAAAATTTCCCAAGTTAAATTTTCAGCAATTCCGTTTACTTTTTCTAAAGCTTGATATATTGGAACTGTGCCTATAGGAACTGGCGAATTTCTTATTATCCATTCTCTGGTTTCATGAATATTTGCTCCAGTTGAAAGATCCATCACCGTGTCTCCACCCCATCTAACAGACCATATCATCTTTTCAACCTCTTCGGCTATAGAAGAAGTTGTAGCTGAATTTCCTATATTGGCATTGATTTTTACCATAAAATTTCTACCTATTATCATAGGCTCACACTCAGGATGATTTATATTGGCTGGAAGAACTGCTCTGCCAGAAGCTATTTCATCTCGAACAAATTCAGGAGTATAAAATTCTGGTATTTGTGCTCCAAAATTTTCACCTCTATGCTGTTTTGTCAAAAGTCCGTTTTCTTTTATATTTTGAAGTTTTTGATTTTCTCTAATAGCTACAAATTCCATTTCAGGAGTAATAATACCTTTTTTCGCCAAATGCATTTGAGTAATATTTTTACCATTTTTAGCACATTTGGGTTTTTTAATATTTGGAAATCTAATATTCCTTAAATTTTCATTTTCACATCTTTTGTAAAAATATTTTGAACTAAAATCATTAAGTTCTTCTATATTTTTTCTTTCTTTTATCCAAGCTTTCCTAACTTGTTTGATACCTTTTGTTAAATCTATCTTAACTTCTGGATCAGTATAAACTCCCATAGTATCATAAACATAAATAGATGAATTATCTTCTAAATCTATTTTTCTAAAAGGAACTTTTATATCATCTCTTGAGCCATTTTTATAAACTTTTTTAGAATTTGGAAAATTCTTTAAAAGTGACGGTTCAACATCTCTTAACATTTCTAATAAATCTGATTGCATTTTTTTCTCCTTCCTACGCCGGCATTATCCGGATCAGGTTCTAGGGTATTATCTCAGCCATTTTTTGGCACCCCCAACAACAGTGGCAGTAGTATAAAATATAATGATATTATATCTATTAAATATTAAACTTGGCTTTAAAATTTTTAATATTACAATAAGAAAACATGATATATAATTGGGCAAATATAGATGAAAGGAGAATGAATTTTATGTTATCTTTTAAAAAAAAGGCTATTTCTTTATTAAAAAAAGCTAATATTAAAATAAATGGGAAAAATCCATGGGACATACAAATCCATAATGAAAAACTTTATGAACGAACTTTATTGGGTGGTTCTATTGCTTTTGGTGAAGCTTATATGGATGGTTGGTGGGATGTTCAAAAACTTGATCAATTTTTTGAAAAGATTTTTTATGCTTATATAGACAAAGAAGTCAAATCTCCTGTTTTACTATTTTATTATATTAAATCATCATTATTTAATCCACAAAAAGGAAAAAAATCATTTAAAGTAGGAAAAGTTCATTATGATATTGGCAATGATTTATATTCTAGAATGTTAGACAAAAGAATGGTTTATACTTGTGGATATTGGGATGGATTTAAAAATATTCCTGCTGCAAAAAATCTTGATGAAGCTCAAACAAATAAACTTGAGCTAATATGTCAAAAACTAAAACTAAAAAAAGGCGATAAGATTTTAGATATAGGATGCGGATGGGGAAGTTTTATGCGTTATGCCGCAGAAAAATATGGTGTTACTTGTGTAGGAATTTCTGTTTCGAAAGAACAAGTAAAATACGGTAATAAAACAAAAGGAGATTTACCTCTAGAATTTAGACTGCAAGATTACAGAGATATAAATGAAAAATTTGATCATATTGTATCTATAGGAATGTTTGAACATGTAGGATATAAAAACTATAGAACTTATATGGAAATTGTGCATAAAAATCTTAAAGATAATGGTCTTTTTTTATTGCACACTATAGGGTCTAATGTTAGCTCAACAGCAACAGATCCTTGGATAAATAAATATATTTTTCCAAACTCCATGTTACCATCTACTGCTCAAATTTCCAGTTCTGTTGAGGGATTGTTTGTTATTGAGGATTGGCATAATTTTGGAATTCAGTATGATTATACTTTAATGGCATGGTATAAAAATTTTAAAAATTATTGGCCACAAATCAAAGAAAAATATGGTAAAAGATTTTATAGAATGTGGACTTTTTATCTTCTGTCTTCTGCTGCAACTTTTAGAACAAGACGAAATCAAGTATGGGAAATTGTTTTATCAAAACATGGCATAAAAAATGGGTACAAAAGAATATCATAAATATTTTTTGTACCCATTCACTCTCTCTTAAGTGAATTTTAGATAAAATTCGCAAAAATATTTAGTTTAAGTGAGTTTTATTATGAACAGTAAAAAAAATACAATTTATGATCCAAAAAAAGTAGAAGATAATTTTTATAAAATATGGGAAGAAAGAGGCTATTTTGAAATAGATGGAAATAAAAATATACAAGAGAAAAATAAAAATTTTTGTATCATGATGCCTCCTCCAAATGTTACAGGAAATTTACATATTGGACATGCTCTTACTTTTACTTTGCAAGATATATTAACAAGATATAAAAGAATGGATGGTTTTAGAACTCTTTGGCAACCAGGAACTGATCATGCAGGAATTGCAACCCAAAATGTTGTAGAAAAACAACTTTTGAAAGAGGGAAAAACAAAAGAAGAAATAGGCAGAGAAGAGTTTTTAAAAAAAGTTTGGGAATGGAAAGAGTTTAGTGGCGGAAACATAGTAAAGCAAATGAGAAAACTTGGTATTTCTCCGGCTTGGAGTCGTCAGAGATTTACTATGGATGAGGGGCTTAAAAAAGCAGTAAAAAAAGCTTTTGTAAAGCTTTATAATGAAGGATTGATTGTTCGTGGAAATTATATGGTAAATTGGTGCACACATGACGGTGCATTAAGCGATATAGAAGTTGAATATGAAGAAAACCATGAAAAATTATATTATATAAAATATCCTTTACAAAATAGCAAAAATTATATTGTTGTTGCAACAACTAGACCTGAAACTTATTTTGGTGATACTGCTGTCATGGTTAATCCTACTGATGAAAGATATAAAGATTTTATAGGAAAAACTGTTTTGCTTCCTTTAATAAATAAAGAGATAAAAATTATAGAAGATGAATATGTTGATAAAGAATTTGGAACGGGTGCAGTTAAGGTTACTCCAGCTCATGATCCAAATGATTATGAAGTTGGAAAAAGACATAATTTAGATTTTATTACTGTTTTTGATGAAAAAGGAATTTTAAACAAATATGCAGGAGAATTTCAAGGACTTGAAAGACTTGAAGCGAGAGATATAATTGTTCAAAAACTTCAAAAAGAAGGATTTATTGAAAAAATTGAAGATTATACTAATCAAGTAGGACATTGTTATAGATGTCATAATGTAGTTGAACCTTATATATCAAAACAATGGTTTATCAAAAAAGAGATTGCAAAAGATGCGATACAAAAAGTCAATGAAGGAGAAACAACATTTTTTCCATCTCATTGGATAAATTCTTATAATGCATGGATGAAAGATTTAAGAGATTGGTGTATATCAAGACAACTTTGGTGGGGACATAGAATACCTGTATTTTATTGCGATGAATGTGGAAATGAATGGGCAGATGAAGAAGATAAACCAAAAGCTTGTCCAAAATGCGGAAGTAAAAATTTTCATCAAGATCCTGATGTGCTTGATACTTGGTTTAGTAGCGGATTATGGCCTTTTTCTACTTTAGGATGGGGAAATGGAGATGCTCTTAAAAATGAAAAATGGTTTGAAAATGATTTAAAAGATTTTTATCCAAACTCAATTCTTATAACAGGATTTGATATTCTTTTTTTCTGGGTCGCAAGAATGATGTTTAGTGGGGAACATTTTTTAAAAGAACTTCCCTTTAAAGATATATATTTGCACGCACTAGTAAAAGATGAACACGGACAAAAAATGAGTAAATCAAAAGGAAATGTTGTAGATCCTCTTGATACAATAAAAGAATATAGTGCTGATACTTTAAGATTTACTTTGGCAATTTTAGCAGTGCAAGGAAGGGATATAAAACTTTCAAAAGAAAAAACAGAACAAATTAGAAACTTTACAAATAAACTTTACAATGCATCAAGATATTTCTTAATGCAACAAGAAAGTTTTAAAGATATGAAAGATGTCGAGTTTAAAACAAATCTTGGTAAATACATGAAGAGTAGATTCGCTTTAGCAGTTAAAGAAACTAGAGAATTTTTAGATATTTACAGATTTAATGATGCCGCAACTACTTTATATCGATTTTTATGGGGTGAATTTTGTGATTGGGGGATAGAATTTTCCAAAGCTTCGACAGAAAGCATAAATGAACTTGGAGCTATTTATAAAGAATCTATGAAGCTTCTTCATCCTTTTATGCCTTTTATCAGTGAATATATCTATCAAAGTTTATCAAACACTACTCTTGAAGAAAACAGTTCTATCATGGTTTCAAAATATCCAAAAGAAGAAAAAAGAGATATGAAAACGGAAGAACTTTTTGAACTTGCCATAGAATCCATCATATCCATTAGACGAGCAAAAGCCAATATAGAACTTGGAAATAAAAAAATTGAAAGTGTTGTTATAAAAACACAAAACAAAGAAAAACTGGAAAAAGTAAAAAAACAGATAGAACTTCTTGGAAAAGTTTCTAAAATAAGTTTTAGCAACCAATCAATAGAAAATGCTATAAGCGATATAAGTAAAAATATTGAAGTTTTTATACCTTTAAAAGGAGTTGATCTTACTCCTATCATTTCAAGACTCGAAAATCAAAAAGTAAAATTAGGAAAAGAAATAGCAAAATTAAATAGCATGTTAAATAATAAAAATTTTATCAAAAATGCACCAAAAGAGGTAATAGAACAAAATGAAATAGCTTTTAACAAAGCAAAAGAAAATTTACAAAAAATAGAAGAAAGATTAAACAGTTTTTAAATTATTGATATTTTTGATATAATTTTAAAATAATAAAAGAAAGGGAGTTGTGTGAAAATTTTTTTATCAATTTTATGTTGTATATCTTTTCTGTTTGGAGCTTCCAATATTCAAGAAGAGATAGCTAATAATTTTGGATACAACACAAATGTTCATCATGACTTTGATCCCTTGAGTGGATATAATAAAATTATGACAAACATAAATGATAAATTTTATATGGATATTCTTTTCCCTATTGCAAAAGGTTATAAACGAGTAATCCCTCTTCCTGCAAGAACTTCGGTATCAAATTTTTTCAATAATCTTCTTTTTCCTGTAAGATTTGTAAACAACATCTTACAGTTCAAATTCAAAAATTCTATTGATGAATGCGAAAGATTTATAATAAATTCGACTATTGGCATCGGAGGACTTTTTGATGTGGCAGGTAATAAATTTAAAATTCACCCACATTATGAAGATTTTGGATTAACTCTTGGACATTATGGTATTGGAGAAGGATTTTATATAGTTTGGCCATTAATTGGTCCATCAGATTTAAGAGATAGCATAGGTATGATTGCTGATGGATATATAAATCCTGCAATATATATAAAAAATAGAGCTTATAATATAATTGAAACAAAAGATGAATCTTATGAATTAAATTCTTTTCACACATTAAACAAAACTTCATTTGATTATAAAAAATATGAATCCCTTAAAGCAGGAAATGTTCTATTGTATCCTGTTTTAAAAGAAACTTATGAAGCATATAGAAAAAAACTTATAAGAGAGGGCAAAAAATGATTAAAAAAATTTTAGTAATCATAATAGCTGTAATTAGTATAAACATTTGTGCATATGCTATAGAAGGAAATGTTAAATTAATATTTGAACAAAGAATAGATAAAGCAATTAATATCTTAAAGAATAAAAAAGAAACAAATATTCAAAAAACAGATAAAATTTTTAAAATTTTTAACCATATATTTGACTATAATTTAATGGCCAGACTTGCTTTGGGAAGAGAATGGGAAAGTATCAATGCTCAACAAAAAAAAGAATATGTAGATAGTTTTACCAAGCTTTTAAAGAAATCTTTTATAGAAAAATTAAAACTTTACAATAACCAAAAAATAGTTGTTAAAAGTTTTATAAAAAATAAAAAATATATGGCAAAACTAAAAACTGTTATAATCGATAAAGATAGCAAAACAAATGTAATATATAAATTTTATTTTTCCAAAAAATCAGGTTGGATTGTGTATGATGTATTAGTGTCAAATGTAAGTATTATACAAAGTTATCGAGAACAATTTAGTGATTTGCTAAACAACATGGATTTTAATACTTTTCTAAAAAAAATAAATTCAAAAAATATTTCTAATTCCAATGTTTAAAAAAATTTTTGATAACTTTATCCTCAAGTATCCTAAAACAATACTGCTTATAGCAATTCCTATTTTTATTTTTTTGGGATTTGAGGCAACAAAACTTCAAATAGATGCCAGTTCAAAAAGTCTTCTTATGAAGAATGATCCAAATCTTGCTTTTTTAAAAAAAATTGATAAAGACTTTTACAATCCAGATATTTTACTTATAACATTTCAACCAAAAAATTCACTTTTTTCAAAAGAAAGTCTATCTACTATTAAAAATTTAAGCAATGATTTATTAAAAATACCAAATGTAAAATCTGTTACATCTATTTTGAATGTTCCTCTTTTTGAAAACAAAAAATTACCTATAACAGATCTTATAAAAAATCCTCCAAACCTAACAGATAAAGATATAAATCTAACACTTGCTAAAAAAGAATTTTTAACAAGTCCTATTTATAAACATGCTATTGTTAGTTCTGATTTTAGCACAACAGCACTAATAATAAATCTAAAATCGAATGACAACAATAATACTCTTTTGCCTAGACATATTTATTTAAACAAAATTAGAAAAGATATTGCAAAATATTCCAATAAAGGCAAACTGTTTATTGGCGGAGTAGATATGATAGCCGACAACATGATAAGTTTTATTAAAAGCGATATTCTTACTTACGGAATTACCTTAACATTTATTTTTATTATCATACTTTGGCTTATTTTTAGACAAATAAAATGGGTTATCATTCCTATTTTTATTTCTGCTTTATCTATTATTGCAACTGCTGGTATTATCGTGCTTTTTGGCTGGAAAATAACAGTAGTATCATCAAATTTTGTTTCTTTACAATTAATAATTACCCTATCTATTGTTTTACATCTTATTGTTAGATATAGAGAACTATTAAGAACTGAACCTAATTTTACTCAAAAAAAATTAATTTTAGAAACTATAACATCCAAAGCAAAACCATCTTTTTATGCCATAGCTACAACTGTTGTAGGTTTTGGATCTTTGGCATTTTCAAATATAAAACCTGTTGTATATCTTGGCTACATGATGAGTATAGGTATATCTGTCTCTTTAATTATTTCCTTTATACTATTTGCAGACATAATGATTTTACTAAAAAAAGATACCATTCCTCAAAATACAAAAAAGGGTGAAATTTTTTCTCTTATTCATTATATTATTCATTTAATAGAAAAAAAGAAATTTATAGTTATTTTAATAATAGCATTAATTGCAATGTTTAGCATCTTGGGAATACCAAAACTTAAAGTAGAAAATAGTTTTATAAATTATTTTAAATCTTCAACAGAAATTTATAAAAGTTTATCAACAATAGACAAAGAGCTTGGCGGAACTACACCTTTAGATGTCATTATAAAGTTAAAAAAGAAAAAGAAAATTATTAAAAAAATTGAAAACAATGATAATAATGATGGTTTTAATGCCATAGAAAACGAATATGAAGAAAATGCAAATGATCCAAAATATTGGTTTACCCCCACAAAACTTCAACTTGTAGAAAAAGTTCATAATTATTTGGAAAAAAATAAATATATTGGAAATGTAAGGTCTCTTGCAACAATACTTAAATTGGGTCGTATTTTAAAGCATGGAAAAAGTTTTAATAATTTTGAATTGGCACTTCTTTATGAAAAGCTACCTGAAAAATATAAAAAAATATTAATTTACCCATATATAAACATAAAGAAAAATGAATTAAGAATTGCTACAAGGATAATAGACTCCAATAAACATTTAAGGAGAAACAAACTCATACATAAAATTAATAAAGATTTATCAAACATGATTAATCCAAAAATTGCAACTTTTAAGCTTGGAAACATGATGATTCTTTATAACAATATGCTTCAATCTCTTTTTAGATCACAAATTTTAACTTCAGGAATAACATTTTTAGTTCTTTTTATTATGTTTTTTATTTTATTCAAATCTATAAAAATTGCAACAATTGCTATTCTTGTAAATATAATACCTATTGGATTTCTTTTTGGTATTATGGGATGGGGAGAAATACCACTTGATATGATGACAATAACTATAGCTTCTATCGGTATGGGTATAGGAGTAGATGATACAATACATTATATACATAGATTTAAAGAAGAATTTAAAAAAGATAAAAATTATATATTATCTATGAGAAGATCACATGAAAGTATTGGATATGCCATGTATTATACATCAGCGACTATTATTATAGGATTTAGCATACTTGCTACATCAAATTTTATTCCTACTATTTATTTTGGACTTTTAACCGTTGCAGTAATGTTTGTTGCTCTTCTTTGTAATCTTATTTTGCTTCCAATTTTACTTATACAATTTAGATCACTATCAAACTTTCATAAAAATTCCAGAAAATGAAGACAATGCTGTTATAAGAAAGAATATTACAGCTATAGCAATACCAGAAGTTTCATTTAAATTTAAAAAATTAAGTCCATATAAAAATGTAACTTCTCGTATACCAACACCCCCAACACTTATAGGTAAAACTGCTACTACCGAAGATATTAAAAAAATAGTTAGAAGAGTTATATAATATTCTGTTTGATTAACTGCACATATAATAAAAAAAACACTTACAATTTGAAGAAATTGCACTAAAAAACCAAGACTAAGTGTTTTATAAAAAACAGGCATATACTTTTTGAAAAATAAAAAAGAGTAAAGGTAAAAAAGGGGCAATAAAAATATTGTAGCAAGAACAATCAATACATCTAACCAAAAAATTCTATTATAAAAATCACTAAAAAAGAACAAAATACCAGCAAAAAATAAAAGAGGAATTAAACCACTAATTCTATCTTGAAAAGTTACCGATACAAGTGTTTTTAGTTTAACATGATTATGTATTTTATGCAAAAGATATATTTTATATCCATCTCCGCCTATTCCACTTGGCAAAAAAAGATTATAAAACATTCCAACATAATATAATTTTAATGCATATAAATTATCTAAATGAACATCAATAAATTTAAAATAAATATTTAATCTTATTGAACTTATAATCTTGGATAAATTAAAAAAGATAAAAGCAAAAAATAAATAAAAAAGATTAGCTTGAGATATTGCTTGAAAAACATGGCTTAAATGAACTTTAGAAAAAACAACATAAAGAGCTATTAGTGTTAATCCTATTTTAAAAAATGTTTTTATTATACTTTTACTTTTTATTTCCAACAAAAATTTCTCTTATATTATATGGTGTTTTATTTTGAGATTCATAATATGTTCTCATAATAAGTTCTGCCAAAAATCCGGTTGTTATGAGCTGAATCCCAGTAATAACTAATACTATACCTAAAGTAAGCAATGGACGATTTCCTATACTATAACCAAAGATTTTTAAAATAAGAAGATAAAAATTAATAATAAAACCTATCCCAAAAGAAAATATTCCAAGTCCTCCAAAAAGATGCATAGGTCTTGTTTTATATTTTTGCATAAAAAGCATCAACAATAGATCACTCATTACTTTAAATGTTCGTCCCAATCCATATTTAGAAACACCGTGAATTCTTGGATGATGCTTAACATTAAATTCTACTATTTTAGCTCCATTCATTTTAGCAAGAACTGGTATAAATCTATGCAATTCACCATAAAGACCTAAATTTTTAGCTATATCTTTTTTATAAAGTTTTAATGTGCAACCATAATCGTTAAGATAAACTCCAGTGCTTTTTCGTATAATATAATTAGCTATTTTGCTAGGTATTTTTCTTAAAAACATGCCATCTTGTCTTTTTAATCTTCTTCCGGCAACCACATCCCAATTTTCATCTTCGAGTTTTTTGATCATCAAAGGAATATCTCTAGGATCATTTTGCAAATCACCATCAAGTGTGGCTATAAGCTCTCCTTCAGCTTCCGCTATACCGGCAGACATTGCGGTTGTTTGACCAAAATTACGACTAAATACAATAAGTTTATCTCTATCATCAGATAAATCTTTAATGACTTCTACTGTTTTATCACTAGATCCATCATCTACAAAAATCAATTCATAGTCTATTTCAACTAAAGCTTCTCTTATAGTCTTCAAAAGAGGTTTTATATTTTCCTCTTCGTTCATCACAGGAACAACAAGCGATAATTTTTTCATTTTTTAATTACCTTTATAAGTGCAAATCCATTTCTTTTATATAAAATTTTATATTTACTAAACTTTTTTATGTCAGGAGTTTTAGTAAAAACTATATCTCCATTTTTAGGTGTTTTTCTTTCAACCAAACCTCCATAATAAACATCAAAACTAGGAGTAAATGTATTATACATTATAATATCTTTATAACCTCTTTTTTTTGCCAAAATTGCTGCTTGTTTTATAGGTTCTTGCATCATATTTCCATAAGAAGGAAGAACTGCAAAATTTATAGTTATCATCATTGCAAAACCTATTCCAATGAGGAAAATATATTTATTGGCTTTTTTCCATAAAAATAACAAAACAATAATCATGCTTACGATAATAACTCTATATATTAGCCCAAAACTTTCATAAATATTGCTCATAACCGAAACAGTAAATTTATCTTTAATTAAACCTTTAAATATAAATGCCAAATCAGGAGTAAAAAAAAGTAAAACTAAAAGAGCTAAAAGAGGATATACAAACCATTCTTTTTTAATATCAAATTTTACACAAATGGCAGATAGTATAAAAATTGGAGTATATCCATAAACTATATAATGAGGAAGTTTTGTTCCAGAAAGAGAAAAAAATAAAAAAACAAAAATAAACCAAATATATAAATATAATTCCAAATCAGATTTTAAATATTCCTTAACTCTAAAAATAGCTTTTAAAATATATGGAGTATAAGGCATCATTCCAAGAATCAATACAGGCACAAAATAAAAAATACTTCCTTTGTGATTTTGCATAGCCGAGTCAAATCTACCTATATTGTTTTTTAAAAAAAATCCATCTATAAAAGCTTTCCCCTGAGCCCAGTATTCCGCACCATACCACGGAAGAGAAATAGCAACAAAGATCAATATACCTTTTATATCAATAATTGATTTTACCCAATCCTTGAATCTTCCTTTGATAGTAAAGAATAAAAAGCTTACAACAAGAGGTATCAAAATAGCAATAGGTCCTTTAGTAAGAAAACCAAGTGACATAAACATATAAGTCAAATAAAGATATTTTTTACTTTTATGGACATAAAAAAGATAAATACAAAACATTTCACAAGTTATAAAAAGATTCAATAAACTATCAGCTATCGCAGCTTTAGCTACAATATTAACTTGCAAAGATAAAATCATAAAAATTGAAGCAAAAAAAGCAACATCTCTACTTTTAAATTTTTTTGTAAAAAAATAGATACTAAAAGCCCAAAAACTAGCAGCAATAGCCGACGGTAGCCTAAAGGCAAATTCATTAATCCCGAAAATTTTTATACTTAAAAGCTGACACCAATAAATTAAAATAGGTTTAGCAAATCTTAAATGACCATTTAAATATGTAGTTATATAATCTTTTCCAACCAACATTTCCCTAGTAGCTTCACTAAAAGCTCCTTCATCCAAATCAAACAGAGGAGTTAAAATTAATGGCAAGTAAAAAGCCAAAATAATCATAAAAATTAAAATGGAAATATTTTTAGTTTCTTTTAACATTTAAGTCCTTAAAATAATATTGATATAAAACAATGGCAACCAATACTCCCAAATATGAAGCAAAAATTACATCACTAGGATAATGATTGGTGGTTACAATTCTGCTAAAAGCTATAATAACTCCACAAGTTATAAATATAATTTTATACTTTGGAAAAAGTAAAGTTAAAGCTGTTGCACTAGAAATTGCAGTAATAGTATGCCCTGAAGGAAAAGAAGTGTAATCATAATGAATACCAAAACCTGTAAATCCATACAGCCCATCTTGCAAAAATAATTTTGGTCTCATTCTTCCAAAAGGAATCTTAAATAGCCATACACCCACTCCTGCAATTAAATTTACCATAAAAAAATATTTAGCCATTAATGCCTTAGAAAAATTTTTTTTAAAATTAAAATAGACAAAAAGAATTGCTGAAACGATAAAATACCAAGTGCTTTTACCAAAATCTGTAATATAGTAAAAAAACTTTTTAAAATCATTATTTTTCATGTTATGAAAAAATAATATAATTTCCTTATCCCAAAAATTATAAAAAATTATAACCAATACAACTGTTAAAATAAAATATATAAATAATTTTGTCCAAATTTTCACTTTTCTCGTTTTCCTTTATTTTTAGCCATTTAATATTAACTTGATTTTACCAAAATTTTATTTAATAAACAATATTACAAAAGTTTTTATATTTTTGCTTAAAAAGTATTGATATTTTGTTTTTTTATGATATAATACCCTCAAGTATTACTTAATGATTTATATATTTCATATTTATTTTCATTATAGAAGATGAATTGCGATAAAATTTTTTAGTAGTATAATTTTTCAAAGGAACAGATACACATGCAAATTTATGTAGGAAATATGTCTTACGGGACAACAGAAGAAGGACTTAAGGATCTATTTGGCAAATACGGCGAAGTAGAAGCAGTTAAAATTATAACTGATAGAGAAACAGGCAGAGCTAAAGGCTTTGGATTTATTACTATGAATGACGAAAGTGCCGCAAAAAGTGCAATCGAAGATTTAGATGGAAAAGAATTCGATGGTAGAACTTTAAGAGTTAACGAAGCAAAACCAAGAGAAGAAAGACCTAGAAATTTTAACAATAGATACTAAAATTTACCCTTGTCGTATTTTTACGACAAGGAAACTGCTACAATTTACTTACATAAATTAAATTTTATAATTAATTTTATATTAATTTCAGTAAGAGTATAATTTTGCATATATATTAATATGTGGAAAAAGATAATATGAATAAATTTATTTTTGAAAATGAAATTTTTTACATAGAAAGAGAAAACTCAAATATCACTTGGATCAAAATTTTTCCAAAAAAAGAATATAAAAAATTAAGTGAATGTGATAAAATACTAGAGAAATACTTATAAAAACAATGCTTATAGTTGAGAAAACTATGATTGATTTTTATCATCCTGAAAAGATAAATATAGCAATGTTTGGAAATTATCTGCCCAAACTTCATGTCCATGTTATGGCTCGTTTTAAAGAAGATTCACATTTTCCTGAATCCATGTGGGGTAAAAACAAAGAGAAGATCATTTAACTTTACCTTCGTTTGATGAATTTAAAAAAATATTACTGGAGAAACTAAAATAATGAAAGAGAAAATACTTTTAGTCGAAGATAATAAAGCTCTATCCAAACTTGTAAAAAGAAAAATGGAAAACAATTTAGATTTTGATGTTATACAATCATATAGTTTAAAAGAAACCAATAATATTTTAAAAAAAAATAATGATTTTTTTATTGCACTTCTTGATTTAAATCTTCCAGATGCACCTGATGGAGAAATTGTTGATTTGGTTCTTTCTTATAATATTCCTTCTATAGTGCTCACAGGCACCATAGATGAGTATATAAGAGAGAAAATGCTTAAAAAAGGTGTTATTGACTATATATATAAAAGCAATATGGAAGATGTTAATTATATATTTTTTCTTATAAAAAGACTTTCAAAAAATAGAGATATTAAACTCATGGTAGTTGATGATTCTCAAATGATAAGAAAGCAGATAAAAGAGATTCTTCAAAAACACATGTTTAAAGTTTTAGTTGCAGCTCATGGAGAAGAAGCTCTAAACTATCTTGAAGAAAATAAAGATATAGAACTTATTTTGACTGATTATAATATGCCAGTTATTGATGGTCTTGAACTTACAAGACAAATCAGAGAAAAATATAATAAACAGCAGTTGGCTATCATTTCATTAACTGGTAGCAATGAGCATCTAATATCTGCAAAATTTTTAAAATCAGGAGCAAATGACTTTATAAATAAGCCTTTTTCTAATGAAGAGTTGATTTGCAGAATAAACAATACTTTGGAAGCACAAGAGCAAATAGAGTTATTATCTAAATTTGCCAATAATGACTTTTTGACAGGTTTATATAATAGAAGATATTTTTTTGACCATATAAATGATTTTTTGCACAACAATAATCAATATGCTATTGCAATGCTTGATATAGACCATTTTAAAAAAATAAACGATCAATATGGTCATGATGTGGGTGATATGGTTTTGAAAAAGCTTTCTGTAATTTTAAAAAATAACACAAAAGGATTAGACATAGTAGCAAGATTTGGGGGAGAAGAATTTTGCATAGCTTTAGCAAATGTAGATGAAAAAACTGCTATAGGTTTTTTTGTAAAACTTAAAAATATTATCTCAAAAGAAAAAGTAGTATTTGAAAATAATTTTATAAATTGCACTGTATCTATCGGCATAATTATGAGCAATAAAAAAGAAAATATAGAAAAACTTATACAAAAAGCTGATAATGCCCTTTATAAAGCTAAAA
>JALUBK010000050.1 GCA_027044945.1 Campylobacterales bacterium | reverse complement strand
CTTGAATTAATCTTTTTTGTCTTTATAAACTGATGTTAGGCAAAGTGCTACTTCAATCAACTATAGAGGCAAAATCTCTAAAAGAGGCAATGCCAATCTTCATCGTACTATTTGGCAAATGGCTATTGGAACTATCCGTTCTTGTCAAAAATTTAAACAAGCTGTAATAGCCGTTGCCAATAAGCTTTTAAAGAACAAAACTAAATTTGATGAAAATTTAGCTTATAGTGTTTCTAAATTAAAATTTGAATGGTTTTTGCAATTTTTTCGGGTAATTCCACTTTTTCGCCTTTTAAGTAATTTTCAGCTACGATATTTATCCAATCTCTTGAAGTTTTTATATCTTTTGCATACAAATAATATTTTCCATCTTCTTCACTTATTTCATAATTATTAACAAATACTTTTAAGGGTTCTTTTTCACCTTTTAGCATAACCTCAAATTCTATAGTTTTGTTTTTTGAATCTAAATTTAATTTTAACATTTTTCCATACTCCTTTATTTTTAAATTAATTGCCATTTCTAAGCTTTTTGAAAGTGCTTTGTCTTTTAATTTTCCAAATATTTTTGTTCCTTTTTATTTATTTAAAGTTTTTTTATCTATTAATTCTACAATTTTATCAATTTTTTTATCATTAAAGTCAAGTCCAAATTTTTCTTGTTCTGGTGTTGCAAATGCAGGAATACCATTTACCTCTAAAACAATATATTCTTCTCTACTTCTATCATAAATAATATCAACTCCCGCTATTTCAAGTCCTGTAATTCTAACTGCATCAAGAGCTACTTTCGCAATATCATCATTTAATTCTCTTTTGATAACACTTCCGCCACTTGTAATATTCGTTCTCCAATCTCCATCTCTCGCTTGTCTTCCATAACATCCAATAATTTCACCATCAACAACATCAACTCTATAATCACTTCCATCATAATCCAAAAATTTTTCCACATAAAAAAATCTAAAATCTGACTGATTTAAAAATGGTAAAATCAAATCAAACTTATCTGCAGAATCAATCAATACCATTCCAACTCCACCCCAACCATCTACAGGTTTAAAGACCATTTTACCCCATTTATTAAAAATATCTTTTATTTTTTCTTTTTCATCTCTATGGCATAAATAAAATTCACTACTCGCAACTCCATTTTGAGAAAGAAGAAAACTTGTTTTGAATTTATCTTCTGTAATAGAAAAAGAGTCATAACTATTTATCATTGGGATAGCTTTATTTAATGTTTCATAAAGATACATTTGATAAACTGTTTGTTCACCTGCATTATATGAAAAAAAAAGGTCTAAATCATTTAATTTTAAATTATTAATATAAATACCTTGATTTTTCGCCGTGGCATCTCTCAAATTTAAACCAGTTATCGTATCAATTCCCCTATCATAAAGTTTTTTTACTAACTTTTTTTCAATCACATCACCACCACCATTTTGATACATCCAAATTCCTACTTGTCTCACAATATTCCTCCTATATTTTATTTTTACAAAGTACTTTGATGATTCTTAATATATTTTGTCATTAAATTTATTCTTTGAGTAAAACTTGATTTTAAAGCTCTTTCATAAATCGTATGGTCACCATCTCCAAACGGACCAAATCCATCAAGAGTAGTTACTCCGCTACTCGCCACTAAATTTGCATCACTAACACCTCCTCTTTTTTCTTTCAAAATAGTTTCATTAGTAACTGATTCTATCTCTTTTATCAATCTTAATTGAGAATTATTTTCTTGCATAACATCTCTTTGGATTCCACCACTCAAAACCGATTTCGTTCCATCAACATAACTCGTAGCAACAATTTCATTTATTGAATTTAAAATTCTATCTCTTTCTTCATAAGTTTCATATCTAATTTCAAATGTCAAATGTGCATAAGGTGAAATTGTATTTGCTCCAACACCACCTTCTATTTTCCCTACATTTATCGTCGAACCTTTTTGCAAATCTGTTAAAGCTTGGAGTTTTTGCAATTTATAAGAAGCCTCGAGATTTGCATTAATTCCATCTTCATATCTCACTCCACTATGACTTGCTTTTCCTGTAATATCTACAAAAAAAGTTCCCACACCTTTTCTACCTGTTACAACTTCCAAATTTTTTCCAGCAGCTTCAAATACAAAACATTCATCATAATTTTTTGCAATTTCTTTTGTGATTAATTTAGAATCATCACTTCCAGTCTCTTCATCTGAAACTAACAACATATCAATATTATAAATAGAGGATTCTTGATTTCTAAGAACTTGCAAGGCTACCAAATCACCGCCTTTCATATCACAAACACCTGCTCCATAAATCCAATTTTCATCTTCTTTATATTCTTCAAATTCACCTTGTGGAAAAACAGTATCAAGATGCCCCAAAAACAAAATTTTTTTACCTAATTTTTTTGGTGTAGAAAATAATAAATGATTACCTATTAATTCTCTTTTATAAATATTTACCTCAAAACCTATTTCTTTAAACCAGTTTTGAAAAACTTCCCCAACTCTATCAACACCGCTCTTATTTTTCGTATAAGAGTTAATTTTTACAATCTTTTTTAAATCTTCAAAAAATAATTTCATTTTATATCCCTGTGAAAAACTTAAAATAATTATATCTTATTTTTTGCTTTTTATAAAAAATTTTAGTAAAATGTATCTTAAATTAAATTTAAGGAAATAATTTATGCCAATGTTAGATAGTTTTATGGTTGATCATACAATAATGAAAGCTCCCGCAGTGAGAGTCGCAAAAACTTTACAAACACCAAAAGGTGATGTTATAACAGTTTATGATTTGAGATTTGTTGAACCAAACAAAGAAATTCTTTCGAGTGAAGGAATTCATACACTTGAACACCTTTTCGCAGGATATATGAGAGATAATTTACCAAATTACGAAATTATAGATATTTCACCAATGGGATGTAGAACAGGATTTTATATGAGTATTATCGGTGAACCAAAAAATGAAGAAATCGTAACTGCTTGGAAAAAAGCTATGCAAAATATTTTGGACACAAATGACATTCCAGAAGCAAATGTTTATCAATGTGGAAGTTGCTATATGCACTCATTACAAAAAGCCAAAGAAATTGCAAAATCGATTATCGATAGAGGTATTGGTATTATGAATAATGATGATTTAAAATTTGAAGATACAGAAAATATTCCAAATGTTTGTAATGTAGAATCAGACAAAGTTCAAGTTTTAGGAAAAAATTAATAAATTAGGATAAAATATGTTAGAAGTTAATACAAAAGCACCAGAATTTTGTCTTCCAAATCAAGATGAAGCAGAAATTTGTTTAAGAGATTTAGTCGGTAAATGGGTAGTATTATATTTTTATCCAAAAGATAATACCCCTGGGTGTTCGACAGAAGCCTGTGATTTTAGTAATGAATTAGAAGAATTTGAAGATTTAGATGCTATTATTTTGGGGGTAAGTCCAGATAGTCCGAAAAAACATATAAATTTCATAACTAAAAAAGAGTTGAAAATCACACTTTTAAGTGATGAAAGTAAATCAGTTTTAAAAGCTTATAATGCTTGGGGACTAAAAAAAATGTATGGAAAAGAATATAGAGGTGTAATTAGAAGCACTTGTATTATTTCTCCTGATGGAAAAATTGTAGCTACTTGGAATAAAGTAAAAGTAAAAGGACATGTCCAAGCAGTTAAAGAAAAATTAACAGAATTACAAAATAATTAAAGGATATTATTGAAGTATTATTTATTATTTTTAATGCCTGTGGCAATTGTTATTCTTAATCAATATGATTCTTCATTAGAGAAAAAAAAGAATTTAATTTCTCATAATGTTTCTAATAATATTCCTCCTAAAAAGAGTATAAAAAAGGTAAAAGTTTTATCTGTTAAAGAAAAAAAGAAGAAGTTTGAAAAAACTTTGGTACCTATCATTACAAAAGTACATAACGAACTTTTTAAGCAATATTTACAAGTTCAAAAAGATATAAATAATAGCAATAATTTACAAGAAATAGCTAAATTAAAAAAAATATATAAAGTAAAAACCGATAAAGAACTTTTATTAGCTCTAAAACCTCATCCCGTTAGTATTGTTTTAGCTCAGGCGGCTATTGAAAGCGGATGGGGAACTTCAAGATTTTTTAGAAAAGCTAATAATG
>JALUBK010000049.1 GCA_027044945.1 Campylobacterales bacterium | reverse complement strand
AAAATGATATGTAATAATTCCATTATTTTCGCTAACCCAAATATCTTTAAAATATTTTTGATTGAAAAATGTTATTATTGAATTATCTATTTTTTGTATATTTAACTCATCGCCTTTTTTGAATCCTATCATCTCTTGAGCAATTTCTTTTGATATGTGTATCAAACCTTCAAATTTTATACCTTTTATAGTTGTAGCATTGAGATATAAAGATAAAACAAAAGTTAAAATCAGTAAAATTTTCATATAAAGCCTTAAAATATTATTTAAAAATGATATAATACCATTCTAAAGGTTAATATATTTTAAAACGGAGAAAAAATGATTGTAGGAATTATAGGTTTGGGTCTGATGGGTGGATCTTTAGGGCTTGAATTGCAAGATAAAAAAATTGCAAAAAAAGTTATAGGAGTTGATCATAACATTTCTCATTGTGAAGAAGCATTATCTTTAGGATTGATTCAAGAGATAAGCACTCTTAATGAAATCAAAAAATGCGATGTAATTTTTTTAACTATTCCTGTTGATGCTATAATAAAAAGTCTAATATCATTAAAAGATGTTGGCAAAAAAACAACCATTATAGATTTTGGTAGCACAAAAAAGAGAATTGTTGATGCAACACCAAAAGAGATAGAAAAAAATTTTATTGCAGCTCATCCTATGTGCGGAACTGAAAAATATGGTCCAAGTGCAGCTATTAAAGGTTTGTATGATCATCGAACTGTAGTCTTGTGTAATACCGAAAGGAATGATGAATTACATAAAAAAAGAGCCATAGAAATATTTGAAAAATTAAATATGAATATTTATTATATGGATGCGGATGAACATGACAAGCATGCTGCTTTTATATCTCATTTGCCTCATGCAATAAGTTATTCTCTTGCAAATGCAGTTATGTCGCAAGAAGATCCTAAAAGTATTTTAGCAATGGCAGCAGGTGGTTTTAAAGATATGAGTAGAATTGCAAAAAGTTCTCCAAAAATGTGGAGTGATGTTTTTAAACAAAACAAAGAAAATATATTAAGTTCCATAGATATATTTGAAAAAGAGTTAAACAAAGCAAAAGAATTAATACAACATGAAAATTGGGAAGCATTGGAAATTTGGATGCAAAAAGCAACAACTCTTCATAAGATAATATAATATTAATTATATTTTTGATAAAATCTATCTTTATGAAACCATGTGCAGTGGTCTCATTAAATAAAATATCAGGAAAAAAAATGGATATAAGAGCAAAGTTTTTAAGGTTTTTTGAGGAAAGAGGACATAAAATAGTTCCTAGTGCCCCATTGGTACCAGATGATCCTAGTTTGCTTTTTGTAAATGCAGGAATGGTGCAATTTAAAAATATTTTTACAGGTGAAGTTCCTGCTCCTAATCCTCCAAGAGCAACTTCATCTCAAACTTGTATAAGAGCGGGTGGAAAGCATAATGATTTAGAAAATGTTGGCTATACAAACAGACACCATACATTTTTTGAAATGCTCGGAAACTTTTCTTTTGGAGATTATTTTAAAGAAGATGCTATCAAATATGCTTGGGAATTTATTACTACTGTTTTAAAATTGCCTCCTCAAAAACTGTGGGTTACTGTTCATGAACAAGACGAAGAATCCAAAAAAATATGGAAAAAATATATAAAAAGCGAAAGAATTAAAGTTTTTGGAGATAAAGATAATTTTTGGCAAATGGGAGATACTGGACCATGCGGACCTTGTAGCGAAATATTTTACGATCAAGGAAGTGAACTTTTTCATACAAAAGAAGACTATTTAGGTGGAAATGGTGATAGATTTCTTGAAATTTGGAATCTTGTTTTTATGCAATACGAAAGAGATTCTAAAGGTAATTTAACTCATTTGCCAAAACCTTCTATAGATACTGGAATGGGATTAGAGCGAGTTGTAGCTATTTTGGAGGGGGTTCAAAGCAATTATGATACTGAACTTTTTATGCCACTAATCAACCAAGTGTCAAAAATTTGTAATAAAAAATATATTTATAAAGAAGGTGCAAGTTTTAGGGTTATAGCTGATCATATCAGAAGTGTATCATTTTTGTTAGCACAAGGAGTTACTTTTGATAAAGAGGGCAGAGGATATGTTTTAAGAAGAATTTTAAGAAGAGCTGTTCGACATGGATATCTTTTAGGAATAAGAGAGCCTTTTATGTATAAATTGGTGGATACTCTTGGGACTATTATGGGACATGCCTATCCTTATATAATAGAAAAAAAAGATACTATTAAAGAGATGATAAAAAATGAAGAAGAGAAATTTTTAGGCACAATAGCAAGTGGATTGGAACTTTTTGAAAAAGAATTACAAAACACAAAAGATGTTTTTAGCGGAGAAATTGCTTTTAAATTATATGATACTTATGGATTTCCTCTTGATTTGACTGCTGATATGCTTAGAGAAGTTGGCAAAAGTGTTGATGTTCAAAAATTTGATGAACTTATGGATACACAAAAAAAGAGATCTCAGGCTTCTTGGAAAGGAAGTGGAGATAAAGCAAAAGAGGGCGATTTTAAAAATTTGTTGGAAAAATTTGAAATAAATAAATTTGTAGGATATGAAAAGATAAAAACAAGCTCAAAAATATTATCTTTAATGGATGAAAATTTTAAAATTATTGATTCTTTGAATATTGAAAAAAAAGGATGGATATTTTTGGATGAAACTCCTTTTTATGCAGAAAGTGGAGGACAGTGTGGAGATAGTGGTTTTATTTTGGATAAAAATGAAAATATTATTGCTAAAGTGATAAATACTCAAAAATTCTTTGATTTGAATTTGTCTGAAATAGAAACAAAAAGAATTATTAAAACAAATGAACAAGTGTTTTGCAAAGTTGATAACAGTAGAAATGAAATAGCAAGGCACCATTCGGCTACACATTTACTTCAAGCTGGATTAAAAAAAGTTTTAGGCTCTCATGTTAATCAAGCAGGAAGTTTAGTTTTAAGAGATAAATTAAGATTTGATTTTTCGCATCCTAAGGCAATGAGTAAAACAGAAATTGAAAAAGTTCAAGATTTCGTAAATGATGCTATTTTAAGAGCAGTGCCTAGTAAAACTGATATTATGGATATTAACGAAGCAAAAAAAAGTGGTGCTATGGCTTTGTTCGGTGAAAAATATGGAGATAAAGTAAGAGTTGTAACATTTGGAGATATTAGCAAAGAACTTTGTGGCGGAACTCATGTAAAAAACAGTAGCGAAATAGGAAGTTTTTATATCACAAAAGAGAGTGGAGTAAGTGCTGGTGTGAGACGAATAGAAGCAGTTTGTTCGAAATCGGCATATAAGTATGCTAAAAAATTTATGTCTGATTATTTTGAACTTTGTGAAGAGGTTAAAAATAAAGACCCTTTTGCGGGTATAAAAAGATTGAAAGCTCAAATAAAAGAGCAAAAAGAGGAACTTCAAAAATTGCAAAATAGCACAAAAAAAGATCTTCAAATAGAAAAAATAGGTGATATTTCTATTATTATTCAAGAAGTTGATGCAGGAGATATAAAAGCTATAATAGATGATTTTAAAAACAAGCTTGATAAAGTATGTGTTATGCTGTTCCAGAAAAAAAAGGATAAAGTTCTTATTGCTTGTGGAGTAAAAAATATTTCGCTCAAGGCTGGAGATTGGATTAAAAATATTGCTCCTGTTTTGGGAGGAAAAGGTGGAGGAAGAGATGATTTTGCTCAAGCAGGAGGCAAGGAAATTGCAAAGATTCAAACCGCGATTGAAAAATCAAAAGAGTATTTAATGAAAAATATAGGAGTATAAGTGAGTCAGTTTTTTATAAATTTTTTTGCCAATTATGGCAGATATATAGTTTTTTTACATGTTGTTTCTGCGGTTATATGGATAGGTAGTATGATTGCGGTAAAATTTATTGTCGCACCTGCTATGGAAAATATTCAAGATAAAAAGCTTAAGCTTTCAAGAAGTTTAGAGATAATGCAAAGATCATTTAATTTTTCCATGATTTTTATGATACTTATTATAATAACTGGGACTTTTATGAGCTTAGGTATGGATTTTAAACATTCTTTGCCGTCTCTTTATATGCTTGTTCATATAAAAGAAGCTATTTGGACACTTATGGCTCTTAATTTTATTTATATTTATACAAAAAGAAATAATGCACAAAAACAATTTGTATCAGGAAAAGATGAAAATGCTAGTGAGAGTATTTCTATTATTAATAATTATTTATTGCCACTTAATATTTTTTTAGGATTTGTAGCAATTTATTTTGGAGTTATTTTAAGGGGGTTGTAAATATGATACTTTTAGCTTCATCATCGCCAACTAGAGCAAAAATTTTGAAAGATTTTGATATAAAATTTATTCAAAAACAATGTTTCTTTGACGAAGAAATAATCCAAGAAAAGTCTGCTAAAAATTTTGTTTATATATCAGCAAAAGGAAAAATGACTGTATGTGAAAAAGAGTATGGCTTGGATATTCCTATTTTGTGTGCAGATACAGTTGTTTGTTCAAAAAATAAAATTTTAAGAAAAGCAAAAAATAAAGAAGAAGCTAAAAAAATTTTATTATCTCAAAGTGGAAATGATGTAAGTATATTGACTTGCATGATGTTTAAAACAAAAAAATTGAGTTTGATTGATTTGAGTGAAACAAAATATATATTTGATATTTTTGATAAAAATGATTTGCAAAAATATTTAGAAACTGATCAATGGAAAGGAAAAGCAGGGGCTTGTATGGTTGAAGGTTTTTGTAAAAAATATATAAAAAAAGTTATAGGATTGCAAAGTAATGCCATGGGGTTGCAAATAGAAAAATTATTACCATTTCTGAAGTTTTAAATGTTTTATACAAAAGAGATAAGAGCTATTAAGAGAGCTGACAGATTTAGAAAAAGAGAATTATATGATGAAAATATATTGGATTTTGCTTCTAATGATTATCTCGGATTGTCTCAAAATAAGATAATTTTAGAAAAAGCTTATCAAAGAATTTCAAAATACAAATATCACTCTCCTAAAGCATCAACACTGGTAAATGGATATCACATTATTCATAAAGAGTTTGAGGAATATATAGCAAATATAAATAATTTTGAAAAAGCTATATCAGTTGGGAGTGGTTTTTTGGCAAATTTATCTTTGTTTGAAGCATTGCCAAGAAGAGGTGATTTGCTTTTGTTTGATAGTGAATTTCATGCGAGTGGGTTAATAACTGGAAAAATGAACGAAGCCCAAACAGATATTTTTTTGCATAATAATATTGTAAATTTAATAGAAAAAATTGAAAAATATAAAAAAAATAATCAAGGTAGAATTATAATAGCAATTGAAGGAATTTATTCTATGAGTGGAGATATCGCAAATAAAGATATTTTTAAAATTGCAGATAAATATAATGCTATTTTAATTGTTGATGAAGCTCATAGTGTTGGTGTAATAGGAGAAAAATTGCTCGGAGTTTTTGAATATTTTAAAATAATTCCTAAGCCAAATCATATTAAAATGGGAACTTTGGGAAAAGCTCTTGGAAGTTATGGTGCTTATATATTAAGTTCAAATGAAATTTATCAATATCTTTGCAACCGAGCAAAAGCTATTATTTATACAACTGCTCCTTCTATTTTTGATATATCTTTAGCTTATGAAGGTTTTTTGTTTATTCAAGAAAATCTTGCTTTCTTACAAAAAAAGATTAAAAATAGAAAAAGAATAATAAAAGAAAAATTGAATATAGAAATAAACAGTCTTATTTTGCCTTTACCTGTTAAAAGCTCAAAAGAAATTTTAAAATTAAAAAAAATAATTTTTGAAAATGGATTTTTAGTAGGAGCGATAAGGCCACCTACGGTAAAGAAACCGATTTTAAGAATTATTCCAAGAATTAATGAAAATGGATTTGAAAAATTAATCAAAATAATAAGAAAAGAGATAAAAAATAATGTTTAAATATATTCTTTCGTTTTTGATGATTTTAATTATTGGTGTTGGAGTTTTTTTAATTAAAACTTATTCTGATATACGATTTGAAGCATATAAAATTATCGATTATAATCCTCCTTTGACAACTAGGATTTTTGATAGAAATGGTCGATTGATAGCAAATATTTTTGACAAACAAGATAGATTATATGTTCCTTTTAAGGATATTCCTCCACGAGTTGTGGAATCTCTCATAGCCATAGAAGATACTCAGTTTTTTGAACACTCTGGTATTAATTTAGAAGCTATTTTAAGAGCTGCCATAACAGATATAAGAGCTATGAAATTTGTTGAAGGAGCAAGCACTCTTACTCAGCAACTTGTAAAAAATGTGCTTCTTACAAGAAATAAAACTATCATGAGAAAAATTAAAGAAGCAATGCTTGCAATAGAAATTAATAGTGTTTTAACGAAAGAGCAAATTATCGAAAGATATTTAAATCAAGTTTATTTTGGACACGGATATTACGGTATAAAAACAGCTGCTGACGGATATTTTCATAAAAAATTAAAAGATTTAAGTTTAAAAGAGATTGCTATTTTAGTTGGTTTGCCTAGAGCTCCGAGTGCTTATAATCCCGTAACACACAGAGAATTATCTTTTGCAAGAGCTAATATGGTTATAAACAGACTTTATAGATTGGGTTGGATAAATGATGCAGAATATAAAAAAGCTTTGAGCGAAAAACCTATTGTTTATAATGATACTCTTTCTCAAAATAAAGCACCTTATGTTGTAGATGAAGTTATTAGACAACTTAAGGGAAAATATAAGAATCTAAAAACAGGTGGATATAAAATATATTTAAGTATAGATTTGAATTTACAAAATTTAGCAAAAACAGCTTTAAGATATGGATATGATAGAATCAAAAAACGAGATCAATTGAATAAAAATACTACTCTTAATGGTGCTATGGTTGTTATGAATAATCATAGTGGTAAAGTTTTGGCTATGGTTGGAGGAGTTAATTATGCAAAAAGTAAATTTGACCGTGCTATTCAAAGCGAAAGACAACCGGGTTCTAGTATAAAACCTTTTATATATCAGTTGGCATTAAACTCAGGATATTCTGAAGCTAGTAAAATTGCCGATATATCCAGAATATATACTGATAAAATAAAAGATAAAAGTTGGGCTCCTGAAAATTATGAAGATAATTTTGAAGGATTAATTTCATTGGAAAATGCACTTATACATTCGAGAAATTTGGCAACTATAAATTTGGTTAATGATTTGGGATTGGAAAATGTTTATAAAGGTTTAAAAACATTTGGTTTCAAAAAAGTTCCTTATAATCTTACTATAGCACTTGGAAGTTTTGGCATTTCGCCTTATGAATTTGCTGGAAAATATACTCTTTTTTCAAATTATGGAAAAATGATGAAACCTCTTTTGATTACAAAAATTATAGACAGATACAATAATGAGATAGATTATATGCCTTCTGGAAAAAAAATGGAACAACCAAAACAAGCATATCTAATGATAGACATGTTAAGAAAAGTAGTTTTAAGAGGAACAGGAAGACAAGCAAGAGTTAAAGGTATTGAAACTGCTGGAAAAACAGGAACATCAAATAATTTTGTAGATGCATGGTTTTGCGGTTTTACTCCTGATATAGAAGTGATAACTTGGTATGGAAATGATGATAATTCACCTATGAAAAGAGGAGAAACAGGCGGAAGAGTGGCAGCACCGGCTTTTAAATATTTTGTTAAAAATTACTTAGCAATGCATCCAGAAACAAAAAGAAAATTTAATATTCCGAACGGAGATAAAAAGATAATCAAAGATGGAAAGATTTATTATTTTACAAATATATCAAAACCCCCTAAAATGAATGATATTTCTATAGAAAATAATAAATTAATTTTTTAAGGAGAGAATAAAACTCTCCTTAAAAATTAGCAAGAATATGTTGATTTGAATTCAAATGGTGTTGGTCTAGCTTCATCTGGCCACACTTGAGTTTCAAATTTATAATGTTGATAAGTATCTATAAAAAGATCACTCATAACAGGTTTTAGAAAATCATTATCAACAATTAAATCTTCTAAAGCTTCTCTTAAAGTATGAGGCATTTGAGGAATATTTCTTTTTTTGATTTCTTCCGTGCTTAGCTCAAATAAATCTTCATTTATAGGTCCAACAGGTTCATATTTATTTTTGATACCGTCAAGCCCTGCTAAAAGCATTGCTGAAAATGCTAAATATGGACAAGCAGTTGCATCAGGAAATCTAAGTTCAATTCTAGTAGAAGCTTCGCCTCCACCGTAAGGAATACGACAGCTAGCACTTCTGTTTTGACTGGAATAAGTCAATATGCTTGGAGCTTCAAATCCTGGAATCAATCTTTTATAAGAGTTAGTAGATGCATTAGTAAAAGAAGCTAATGCTTTAGCATGTTTAAAAATGCCTCCCATATAATATCTTGCATTATCACTTAGATTGGCATATTCACCTTTTTTATAGAATATATTTTTTCCATTTTTCCATATTGATTGATGAGTGTGCATACCAGTGCCATTATCTCCCATTAGAGGTTTTGGCATAAAGGTTGCTGTTTTTCCATTTAAATGTGCTACCATTTTAACAACATATTTAAATTTTTGCACATTATCAGCAGCTTCTATAAGGTCTCCAAATTTTACACCTATTTCACCTTGTGCTTGGCCTACTTCATGATGTCCCATAATAACTTCAAGGCCAACTTCTTCTAAAACTTGCATCATTTCTGCTCTTAAATCAACCATAGAATCTATTGGTTGAATAGGAAAATATCCACCTTTTGTTCTTGGTCTATGCCCTGTATTTAAATCATCTACAAAACTAGTAGCATCATTCCATTCGCCTTCACTTGAATCAACTTGATAAAAAGCTGAATTTATATCATCTTTAATTTTTACATCATCAAAAATAAAAAATTCATTTTCTGGTCCAAAATATGCTTTATCACCTATGCCTGATTCTTCCAAATATTTTAGAGTTTTTTTGGCAATACTTCTTGGGCATTTTTCATATAATTCATTTTTGTATAAATCATATACATCGCAAATAACTATAACGGTTGGATCTGCTGTAAAAGGATCTAAAAATGCAGTAGGCACATCAGGTTTAAGCATCATATCAGATTCATTTATAGGTTGCCAAGCATCTATACTGCTTCCATCAAATGGAATACCTTCTGATAGCATTTCTGCATCAACTGCACTTAAGTTATAAGATATATGATGCCATGCACCTTTGATATCGGTAAATCTAAAATCAATATATTTTACCTCATTTTGATCACAAAATTCATAGAACTCATCTATATCATTTACAAATTTTCCCATATATTCTCCTTTAAAATTTTGGTTTATAATAATATCATAATTATTATAAAAATTGCTAAATTTATTGATTAAAAATTAATCAACTTTCTATCTTTTTCAATAAAATATGCACATTTGCTATATCCACATTTTTTTGCTAAAGTTATTAATTCGTTAGATTTATAGCCCACTTGATTTGGCTCATGAGCATCTGAACCAAAAGTTATTGGTATATCATATTCGCTTATCATTTCTAATAGTTCCAAAGAGGGATATGCTTCTTTGCAAGGTTTTCTGTATCCTGCAGCATTTAACTCAATAACCATATTTGCTTTTTTTATGGCTTTTATAGCTTCTTTTGCTATTATTTTTATCTCTTTTTTTGGTTTAAAATTAAAAATTTTAATTAAATCTATATGCCCTACGATATTATATTTACCGCTTTTTGCCATTTCTTTTATAGAATTAAAATATTTTTCCCAAATTTCATCTGTATTTTTTTCTTTATATGTGCCGATAAATTCAGGGTCATCAAAACCCCAATTATCTACAAAATGAACTGATCCTATAAGATAATCAACTTTTGCATTAAATATTCGTTCGTCCAAATATTTCGGTAAAAAATCTGCTTCATATCCTAATAAAATTGTAATTTTATCTTTATATTCTTCTTTAATATTTTTTATACTGTTTTCATAAAAATTCATTTTATTAAAGTTCATTCTGTATTTTTCATCAAAATTCATAGGTGCATGATCACTAAAACCAAAATATTTTGTTTTGTTTTCTATTGCTTTTTCAACATATTCAAAAAGTTCACCTGTTGCATGCTTGCAAAGTTTTGTGTGATTGTGCAAATCTACTATCATTTTATTGCCTTAAAAATTTTATTTTAATAGAAATTATATTATAATAAAACAAATATTTCAATTAACGGAGACAATGATGACACAAGAAGAACTTGATGCTTTAATGGCTGGTGGGTTAGATGATGAAGAATTAGACAATGAAACACACGAAGAAGATGAAGTTTCTGATGAAAAAGAAATTAAAGAAGATGAAAAATCTCAAGAAGAATCTTCTCAAAGTGATTCAAAAGAACAAGATGATTACAAAATGGATGGAAAGGCTTCTTGGCCTCCGCCTCCTCCAACACAAGATCACAAAGTGGTAGAACAACTTGATGATGTTACTAAAGATTCTGAAGTAAAAGCTACTGAAATTTTTGACAAATTAGAATCTATTAGCGATTTTACTATGCAAGTAGAAAATGAAGCAAATAATATATCTTCAATTATTCAAAAAAATATAGAAATATTTGAAAAACTTAATAAAAAATTTCCAAATATAAATATTTTTACAAAATCTTTAGAAGACAATAAAAAATCTCTTGAAGATATAGAAAATTTAATTTCAAATGCTCAAATGTCAAATGATGAAATTATGATGATCATGGATATTATGCAATATCAAGATATACATAGACAAAAAATTGAGAGAGTTATTAATGTTATTAGGAATTTGGCAATTTATATGAATTCTCTTTTTTCATCAAACAAAGAAGATTCTTCAAGAGTTAGTTCAGCAGTTCATATTGAAGGCGATAAATCAACAAAAGATGTTGTTAGTAATGATGATATAGAAGCTTTAATAGAAACTCTCGGTAAAAAAGCAGAATAATTGTGAGTAAAAAAGTAGAACTTTTATCTCCAGCAGGAAATTTGGAAAAATTGAAAATAGCACTTGAATATGGTGCAGATGCAGTTTATGGAGGAGTAAGCCATTTTTCTTTAAGGATTAGAAGTTCAAAAGAATTTAATTATGAAAGTTTTGAAGAAGCTGTAAAATATACTCATAAAATGGGAAAAAAAATATATGTAACAATAAATGGTTTTCCTTTTAATTCTCAAATTCCTCTTTTAAAAAAGCATATACAAAAAATGGCAAATATGAAGCCTGATGCTTTTATTATTTCTACTCCTGGAGTAGTTCGACTATCAAAAGAGTTAGCACCGGATATTCCTTTGCATCTTTCTACTCAAGCAAATGTTATGAATTATCTTGATGCTTTATTTTATGCTGATGCAGGGGTAAAAAGGATTATTGTTGCAAGAGAAGTAAGTTTGAAAGATTTAAAAGATATTAAAAAGCATGTTCAAGATATAGAGTTTGAGATATTTGTTCATGGTTCAATGTGTTTTGCTTATAGCGGGAGATGTTTGATAAGTTCTCTTCAAAGTGGAAGAGTTCCAAATAGAGGAAGTTGTGCTAATGATTGTAGATTTCCTTATGTTTTGTATGCTAAAAATGAAGAAAATGGAACTTTATTTAAAATAGAAGAAGATGATAGCGGAACTCATATCATGAATGCAAAAGATTTGAATTTATCTGGTTATGTTGATAAAATTTTAGAGAGTGGTGTTGTTGATTCTTTAAAAATAGAAGGCAGAACAAAAAGTTCTTATTATCTTGCAATAACGACAAGAGCATATAGAATGGCTATTGATGATTTTTGTATTGGTAAATTTGATGCAAAAAATTATAAAGAAGAGTTGCTTAGCACTAAACACAGAGGTTTTAATGACGGATATTTATTAAAAAGACCGTTTGAAAAAGGGAATACTCAAAATTTAGAAGAGTCTATAAGCGAAGGAACTCATCAAGTATATGCTTTTATAGACGAAAACGGAGAATCGTTTTTGGCAAGAGATAAAGTTATTCCTTTTGAAGAATATGAAATCATATTTCCGCTTGATAAAAAAATTGAAGAAGTTGAAAATGAAATAGGAAAAATTAGTAAAAAAAATGGTAGATTTTATTTAACTATGTTTAAAATGAAATCTAAAAATGGTAAAATTTTTGAAGAGATTCATAGTGGTAATACAAATCCTGTCTTGTTGCCTATAAAATTACCAAAATATAGTTTTTTAAGAAAAAAAATAAAAAAAGGATTGAAATGAAATTTGTATCTATTGTAATGGGTAGCAAAAGTGATTATGATGTTATGAAGGAGTGTATAAATGTTCTTGAAAAATTTTATGTTCCTTATGATATTATTATCTCTTCAGCCCATAGAAGCCCCCAAAGAACACTTGATTATATAAAAAGTGCAGAGTTAAGGGGAGCTAGAGTTTTTATAGCAGGAGCTGGAATGGCTGCTCATTTGGCTGGAACGATAGCTTCTGTAACTACAAAACCAGTTATTGGAGTTCCTTTAAAAGGAGGAGCTTTAGACGGGCTTGATGCTCTGTTAAGCACTGTGCAAATGCCAGCAGGAATGCCAGTTGCCACACTTGCTATGGGGAAAGCTGGAGCTATAAATGCTGCTTATCTTTCTATGCAGATTTTAGCTCTTGAAGATAAAGATTTAAGAGCTAAATTACAAGAGGACAGAGTTCTTAAGGCTAAAAATGTTGAGATAGATTCTCGAGAAATAGAAAAATTTGTATAAGGACTTTTAATGCAAAATTGGTTGGAATTTGATGAATTTTGTAAGCTTGTTGATTTGGATAAAGATGTAGTGAAAGACATGATTGAAAGAGAAGTTTTAACTACTAAAAAAGAAAATGATATTTTGTATATAGAAGCGAGTAAGGGTGCAGTTGCGGTAATGCCCAAAGAAAGTGAAATAATTTCAACAAATGCCTTACCAGTAGGAAGTGAATTTGTAGAAAAAACTATTGGGACTATTTTGCAGTTACACAAAGAAGTTCTTGATGGTAAAGATGAAACATTGGAGGCTTTAAAAAGTGAAAATAATTTTCTAAAAGAGGCACTTTTATCTATGCAAACACTCTACGATGAGGACAGAAAAACAGTTGATAATCTAAATGAACAGCTGAAAATAACTCAAAAAGAATTAGAATTTTGCAGAAGAAAATATAAAATGATGTGGAATAAGGCAATAGAAAATCATAAATAAAAGGAGGCTTATATGGATAATAAAAGAGTAAATAAAAGAGTAGTTTTGTTTACTGCTCCAGGATGTCATTGGTGTGTTACAGCTAAAAATTACTTTAAAAAAAACGAAGTAAAGTTTAGAATTATTGATATAAGCAAAGATAAAAATGCTGCAAAAGATTGTGAAAAACATGGCTGTAGAGGAGTTCCTGTTATTATGGTAGGAAATAAATGGATTTGTGGATTTGATAAAAATAAAATAAATAAAGAATTAGGTATAAAAGGATAATAGTGGTAAATTTTAGTCAAATGTTATTAAAACTTCAAGAATATTGGATGAATCAAGGATGTAATGTTATTCAACCATATGATATTCCAGCAGGTGCAGGAACTTTTCATAATGCTACCTTTTTAAGAAGTTTAGGGAAAAAACCATGGAAAGCTGCTTATGTTGCACCTTCTCGTCGTCCGACTGATGGAAGATATGGAGAAAATCCAAATAGACTTGGAAGTTATTACCAATTTCAAGTTATTTTAAAGCCAAGCCCAGATAATGCACAAGAGCTTTATTTAAAAAGTTTGGAATTTTTAGGACTCAATTTAAAAGAGCATGATGTGAGATTTGTTGAAGATAATTGGGAAAGTCCAACTTTGGGAGCTTGGGGGCTTGGATGGGAAGTTTGGATTGATGGTATGGAAGTTACCCAATTTACATATTTTCAACAAGTAGGAGGTATTGTTTGTCATCCTGTATCGGTGGAGATAACTTATGGCATGGAAAGATTGGCTATGTATCTTCAAGAAGTTGATAGTGTGTATGATATAGTATGGAATGAAAACGAAAACGGTCCAACTACTTACGGAGATATTCATAAAGAAAGTGAATATGAATTTAGTAAATATAATTTTGAAATAGCTGATGTAGACATGCTTTTTTTGCAATTTGAAAATGCAAGTAAAGAGTGTAAAAGATGTTTAGAAGAAAAATTGCCACTTCCTGCTTATGATCAATGCTTGATAGCTTCTCATACTTTTAATGTTTTAGATGCAAGAAAAGCTATATCAGTTACTAGCAGACAAAATTATATATTAAAAATAAGAGAGTTGGCTAAGGGGTGTGCAGAGAAATATCTCGAAGTAGTAGGAAGTGAGTAGCAAAATGCAAATTGGTGAGATTTTGGGTATCTTGGATGAAATTGCTCCATTTTCTTTGCAAGAGAGTTGGGATAATAGCGGACTTATTGTAGGAAGTAAAGAAGATATGTTTTCCAAGATTTATCTTAGTCTTGATGTTGATAGCGAGCTTGTTAAGTCTTTAGAAAATAATTCATTGCTTATAACTCATCATCCTTTGATATTTAAAGGATTGAAACAGATAAATTTTGATAAATATCCTTCAAATATACTAAAAGAGTTGATAAAAAAAGATATTTCTCTTATTAGTATGCATACAAATTATGATAAAATCTATTTAAATAAATATGTTACAGAAAATATTTTGGGTTATAAAGTTGTAGAATGTAAAGAATTTGTATGCTATTTTAATGTAGAGGAAGAGTTTGATATATTTGCCCAGAATATTAAGAAAAAGTTAAATTTACCTTTTTTGAAAACGGTAAAAGGAAAAAAAATTATTAAAAAAGTTGCCATTACAACTGGAAGTGGGGCAGAGCTTTTAAATGATATTGAAGCAGATTGTTTTTTGACAGGAGATATAAAATACCACCAAGCTTACGAAGTAAAAGAAAATGGTATGAGCATGATTGAGATAGGACATTTTGAAAGTGAGATATTTTTTGCAGATAGTTTGAGAAAAAATTTGAAAAAATTTGATATTCAAGCTATAATTACAAATTCGCAAAACCCTTTTTGCTATTCAAAGTAAAATAAAATATATTAAGGAAAGAGATGAATAAACATTTAGTTCAATTGATTGAATTATCAAAAATAGATAAAGAGTTAGACTCTTTTGGACCTAAGATTGAGAATATAAATAAAAATTTAGCATCGGTTATTAAAAAAGAGAATGATCTTGTTATTAAAAAAGAGAATTTTTTGGAAGAAAAAAAAGAAAATGAGTTGAAGATTAGACAACATGAATTACATCTTCAAGAACTCGCGGACAAATTGCAAGAAATTAGTAAAAAAAGTGGTGCAGTTAAAACAGACAAAGAGATGAAAGCATTACAACTTGAAGAAGATATCGCAAAAGAACAATGTGATTTCGCTAACGATGAGGTAGTAAGACTTCAAGAGATTAATGAAATAAAAGATAAACTTATCGCTGATATAGATGAAGAATTGGAAGAAATTTCTAAGGTTGTAGAGGAAAAAAGAAAAGAGATAGAAAAACAATTAAATGAGATTGAAAAAGAGAGAAAAAAAGTTTATACAAAAAAAGAAAAACTTATTTCTAGCATAAATCAAAAAATTCTTGAATTTTATCATAAAGTTAGAAAATGGGCAGGAAATACCACTGTTGTTCCTGTTAAAAAACAAGCATGTTATGGCTGTTATATGAAAATAAATGACAAAACTTATGCCTCCGTGATAAAAAGTGAAGATATAATCACTTGCCCACATTGTGGAAGAATTTTGTATATAGAAGAAGAAAATACAGAAGAATAAAAAAGATAAAGCATTGTTAAAAAAAATATTTGAACAATGCTTCTTTTTATTTTATTATTTATTGGTGGCATTTTTGTATTTAATTTCTTTGCCATATTTATTTTTTCTCAGTTTTAAGAAAAAATATAAAGATTCAATTCCTGCTAGATTTTTTTTATATAAAAATAAATTTTTTAATAAAAATAATATATGGTTCCATTCTTGTTCTCTTGGAGAAACAAAATCTTTAAAGCCAATTATTGATAAAATAAATAAAGAAGTGAATATTTCGGTTACTACAAATACAGGTTATGAAGAGGCAAAAAAATTATCTAACAGTGTTCGTTTTTTGCCTTTTGAAATTTGGCAACCTTTTTGGCAAAAAAAACAGCAAGTTTTGATTGTTTTAGAAGCAGAATTATGGTTTCTTTTGTTTTTTATAGCAAAAAGAAAAGGAACAAAAACAATACTTTTAAATGCAAGAATTTCTGATAATTCATATAAGGCTTATAAGAGATTTTCATTTTTTTATAAAATAATTTTTAAATATATTGATGAAGTTTTTGCTCAAAGCGATATAGACAAACAAAGATTGAAAGAAATTGGTGCTAAAAATATAAAAGTTATAGGAAATATCAAAGCATATAATGATATAAAAATAACAAAAAAGATGATAAAACCAATTAATACAAAAATAATAACACTAGCGAGCACTCATGAGGGAGAAGAAGAATTAATTTTAAAAACAATACAATTTGAAAAAAATATGAAAATTATTATTGCTCCAAGACATCCAGAAAGATTTGATAAAGTAAATAATTTTTTAGAAAATTTTAGTAAAAAAAATTCTCTAAATTATGGTAGAATGAGTGAAAATAAATCCATATCAAGCAATATTGTGCTTTGTGATAAAATGGGAGAACTTGTTAATATATTTGCCATTAGTGATATAGTTTTGTTATGTGGTTCGTTTGTGAAAGGAATAGGGGGTCATAATCCTTTGGAGCCTGCTTATTTTGGATGCAGTATCATAAGTGGAAAATATATTTTTAATCAAAAAGTTTTATTTGATATGGTAAAAAATATTTATATCAGTGATATAGACAATTTAAATAATTTGCTTTCTTCAAAATTGAAAAAAAGTTATATAAAAGAAAAAGTGGATTTAGATCCATTGTTTAAAAGTATTGGAGAAAAAGCATGTGGTATGAAATAAAAGATGATTATGTCCTTTTTAATGTAAAAGCTGTTCCAAATTCTAGTAAAAATCTAATAGTAGGACTTCTTGATAACTCTTTGAAAATTAAAATAAAAGCTCCGGCAGTTGAAAATGCTGCAAACAAAGAGTTGATTAAATTTTTTTCCAAAAGATTTAAAATTTCAAAAAGTGATATTAATTTTATCGGAGGCATGAATAGCAAAAGAAAAAAGATTAAATTACCTTTAACAGATAAAATAAAAGAATTTTTAGAGCAAATTACAAAGGAAAATGAAAAATGAAAAATGAAAAAGCATATAAAATATTGGCATTACAAGAAAATATATCCAATAGAGCCGCAAAAGATTTGATTGATCGAGGTGTAGTTTATATAGGAAATAAAAAAGTTGAAATTGCCAGAGGTGAAATCAAAGCTGATACAAAAATGAAAATCAAAAAAATAGAAAAAATAAAAAAGATTTTTGAGGACGAAGATATAGTTGCAGTAGATAAACCTGCTTTTTTAACGAGTGAAGAGGTTGCTAAAAAGATAGGCTTTGGATTATTGCACAGACTAGACAAAGAAACAAGTGGAATTTTGTTGTTATATAAAAATGAAGATTTTAGACAAAAAGCTATTGATGAGTTTAGGCATCAAAGAGTTTTGAAAGAATATATAGCTTGGGTAAATGGAATTGTAAGCGAACCTGTTACAATAGAAAGTCCAATTTTGACAATAAAAAAGCATAAAGCATATAGCAAAATTTCAAATGATGGGAAAGAAGCTATAAGCATTGTTGAACCTTTAATCGTTGAAGGAAAAAGATCAAAAGTAAAAGTAACTATTAAAACAGGAAGAACTCATCAAGTCCGAGTTCATTTAAAAAGCATAGGATGTCCAGTTATCGGTGATACAAGATATGGAGGCATACCTTTTGAAAGGATTATGCTTCATGCTCATAAAATCGAATTATTGCAATATAAATTTGTTTCAAATGAACCTAAAAATTTTAATTAAAGAATAATAAGGGTCGGGGTTTTGACTTTTGACTAAAATTCTGCTATTTTTTCCAAAATAGGAGAAACTATGACAAGACAACCAAGAGATAGAGTGCAGGTCATCATCAAGTTTACAATCGTGGAGTTGAGAGACGAATAGTATTTTTAGAACCAAAAGATAAAGATAAATCAAAAATTAAAAATAGAAGATTACTTTACAAAAGATTTATCAAAAAGTAAAAGAGATATTCAAATCCAAAAAGCTACCAAAGATGATTTTACACAAACTGAAGTTGCAAAGTTTTTAGGGCTATCAAGTTCTAGAATATCTAGGATTTTTAAGAAGTCAAAAGTCAAAGAGACCACTGCACAGTATAAGCACCCATAATATCAATAGGTAG
>JALUBK010000048.1 GCA_027044945.1 Campylobacterales bacterium | reverse complement strand
GCTGTGAAGGCTAATTTTTGGCTTATATCATCTTCATTTGGGGTTATTTTTATCTTGTTGCCGAAAAATTTTAGTTTTTTGTTGTTTTTGGTGAAAGTTATGGTTTGGGGTTTTTTGTTTTTGAACTCTAAGAGTTGTATGAAATTTTGTGGTGGGCTTATAGGTTTTTTAAAAAAACTTTGGTATTTTTTCTCTAAATTGTCTTGGAGTTGTTTTTGAAATTTCATTATATCTCCATCTTTTTCATAAGTCCAAAACAACCTCTCTTCAGTCGTTATGATAACCGGAGTTATGGAGTTTAACTCATGGATAAATCTTTGTTTTATCTCATTTTGCAAAGTTGAGAGCACTAAAAAGTTTGGGTTATTAATATTTTCTCTTAAAGATTTTGACAAAAATGAGATAAGTTTTTCATCAAAAGATCTTATTCGCAAGCGATACTCTTTAGTTTTTTTATATATACCGTCTTTTTCTGCCTCTGAGAAGTTGTCAAAGCAATAATATCTAAAGCTATTTTTTTCAAATATTTTAGAAAACTCATTATCCTTGCTTAAGCAAAATTTAATATATTTTCTTATAGCTTCAAAACTATCTTGAAAATGTATATCTCTTTTTAAATATGCCATGCATGTCAGTTCAAAATATCTCAAATCTATGTCCTTAAAATTTATTATGATAAAATTATAGCACAATAAGTAGAAGACGTGCTTTCCATCTTTGAGCAAAAGGAGTATTTTTTGAAAAATAGTAGTTATGATAAAGCTATGTATAGATTGGTCGGAATTTTAAAAAAGTTAAACACTAAAGAGAAGGTAACCAAAGAGGCACTCGCTAAAGAGTATAATGTTAGCATTAGGACTATACAAAAAGATATAAATGAAAGACTTAGTAGGATTTTTCCTATAATATGTGAAAGAGGAGTTTATAGATACAAAGATAATTTCGATCTAAAAAAGTTGATAAATGCTGAAGAACTTGTAATTTTGGAAATGTTAAAAAGTATCTCAAAATCTTTTGGAGCAAATTTTGAGATGAAAGCTACCAAAATGCTTGATAAATTTTATAAAGAAGATGAAAATTTTATACTCTCCAAAATGGTTATGGAGGATTTAGATACTCATTTAGAGATAGTCCAATCTTTGCAACAAGCTATAACTGATAAAAAAACTGTCAAATTTTATTACAAAAAATCAAGAATAGCCGAGCCATACAAGATAACTATTTTTGAAGGTTTTTGGTATCTTTATGCAAAAGATAGAGGCGATGGAAGATTTAAAACTTTTTATATTAAGGATATAAAAAATTTATCGGTTTGTAACGAAAATTTTGAGATAGATAAAGATAAGATGGAGATACTAAAAAATGCGGTAAATATATGGTTTGAGCCAGATAGTAAACCTTTTAAAGTTACATTTTATGCTGATAAAAGTATAGCAAAATATTTTTTTAGAAAAAGTTTTTTTAATTCTCAAAAAATTTTAGAAAATTATAGTGACGGAAGTATAAAATTTAGCATTCAAGCAACTTCCAAAAAAGCTGTGCTTTATGAAGTAAAAAAGTGGCTTCCAGATCTTTATATCCTTTCGCCACTTTCACTTCAAAAAGAATTTATTTCAATGTTACGAGTTTTTTGTGATAAGCAGACTATTTCTTCGGTCTAAAAGGTTTTATTACATCTTCGTTGCACTTTATATATGGTCCTTCAAGTAGGTCTATGCAGTAAGGAATGGCTGGGAAAACCGCATCTAGACACTCTCTTATGGACTTTGGTTTGCCGGGGAGATTTACTATTAAAGTTTGATTTCTTATGCCTGCTGTTTGTCTTGAGAGTATGGCTGTGGGAACATATTTTAGACTTACTTGTCTCATTAATTCGCCAAATCCGGGCATCATTTTATCACATACTTTCTCGGTAGCTTCTGGGGTTACATCTCTTTTAGCTGGACCTGTTCCTCCTGTGGTTATTATAAGGCAACAATTATCTTTATCGGCCATATTGATTAAAGTTTTTTCTATGTTTTTTTGATCATCTGGTATTATTTTATACACCTTTATCCAAGAACTTTTAAGATAATCATTTAGTGTATCGATGATAGCTTGACCTGAAATATCTTCATAAATTCCTGCGCTTGCTCTATCTGATGCTGTTAAAATTCCTATTTTTATATCCATAATACATGTCCTTTTTTATTTAAAAAATAAATTTTTGCAAAATCTTTAAAAAAATTCTGCACCTCTTTGATATTTACTATTTTATCTTTTTCTCCAATATAAACTTCTATTTCAACATTTCGTTCTTTTAATTTTTTGAGTTTGTTTTTATCCCAGACGAAATACAATAAATTTTCCAAATCCAAAATAGTATCTGTTTTTTTATATTCTTGATCAAAAGAAGAAGAGGGGTAGAAAGCATTTTTATAAAAATTTTTAAGATATTCTTCTTTGTTTCTTCTAAAAGAGATTAATTGTAATTTTTTGAATTTATCATTTGTGCTTTGAAAAAAAGCAGGTGAAAAAAGTTGCAACAAATCCACTCTTTCTTTTGTATTGTAAGCCTTCAAAAAAGCTTTTTGAGCTCCATAACTAAAACCAGCGATGCTAAAATCATTCTCAACTAAAAATCTATCCAAAGCTTTTTTTTCATTTTTGAAACAAAAACCACTAAAAAACTTCATGTATTATCTTTTTAAGTTCATTTTTTGTGATAATTTCTTTTTCAAGCATATGCTCTTTTATTTTTTCTAATATTTTTGTATAGCCCTCTAAAAATTTTTTAATTTCATTTTTTTCTTCTTCCAAAATGTTTGATATATCTAATTTGTTGGGGTATATTGTATTTCCCATGCCGTATTTTTCGACCATTAAATTAGCCAAATTTTTTGCCTTTTCTAAATCATTAAAACAATTTGAAAATTTGTCTTGATAAAAAATTTCTGTTGCAATAGAACCAGAAAGATAAACTTTGATTTTTGATAGCATTTTGCTTTTTGATTCTATCTCTTTATCTATATCTTTTATACCATCATTTACGATAGAAACTTTATCAAAATTTATATCAAACCAGTAAGCGCTGAGAGCTTTTGCTGATTGATATAAGGCTTGTATCTCTTTTTCATTGCGAGAAAAACTAAGTATTTTTCTTTTTCCAAGTAAAACTTTATCTCTAACAGCATAAAAATCACTTTCTTCTATTGTTTTGCTACCTCTTTTGAGTGCATTTATGGCTGCTTCATTCACAAGTGTTGCAAGTGCTGCTCCGCTAAAACCCACTGTTATTTCAGATATATTTTTAATATTTACAGAGTGTTTTTTATCTTTTAAATATATGTTTATAATATCTATTCTCTCGTCTTTATCTGGCAAAGATACAAAAACTCTTCTGTCAAATCTACCTGAACGCAAAAGTGCTTCATCTAAAACTTCTATTTTGTTTGTAGCTGCTATAACAATAACTCCCGAGCTATCTTCAAAACCATCCATTTCCGAAAGTAATTGATTTAGAGTTGATTCTCTCTCATCATTTCTATAATTTCCTCTTGCTTTTCCTACTGCATCTATCTCATCAATAAAAATAATAGAAGGTGCATATTTTTTGGCATAAGAGAATAATTCTCTGACTCTTTTAGCACCTATCCCTACATAAATTTGCACAAAAGATGAGCCGCTTTGATAAAAGAAAGGAACATTTGCTTCACCTGCAACGGCTTTGGCTATCATCGTTTTTCCAACTCCGGGAGGCCCCACAAGAAGAACTCCTTTGGGTAATTTTATTCCAAAATTTTTATATTTAGCAGGATTTTTTAAAAAATCAACTATTTCATTTAATTCCTCTTTTACCTCTTTTATCCCAGCAATATCTTTGAAAGTTATATGTGAGATAGCAGGTTTTATTGGTGCATTAATAATATTATTAATGTCAGATATTTCTCTTTTTGGTTCTTTTTGATTGATATCTTTAAGATTTTTTAACTCTTTTTTTCTAAGATATAAAATAAAAGCAAAAACAATAAAAAAAAGTATCAAGCCACTAATGGTGTCATCAACGATAGTGTTATCTTGAACGACCTTTATAGGAACATTTTGTAGAAGAGTTTTTAAATCAACTCCTGTTTTTAAAATTTTATATTTGTTTCCTGATGATGTGTATAATATAAGTAAATCATTGTCTATTTTTGCTTCTTTTATTTTTCCATTATTTAATAATTTCTGATATGTTTGATTGTTTATAAAAGTAGCATTATTTTTATAATATCCAAATATTAAAAGAAGAATAATTATAAAAAAAGCTAATAATGAGTAAAATAATTTTTTATTTTTAAAAATTTGCATAGTTCATATCCTTTTTTGCTGTAAAATTATTTAATACAATCCACTTTTTATCAATATTTTTATCACTTTTTATTTTAATTCTATTAAAAAACTGATCTAATCCTACAAAATATCCTTCTTTAAATTCTTCAATAAGCACTTTAAGAGGCATGGTAATGTTTTTTCTAAAATGATAATTTTTTTCATTGATTAATTTGACCACTTTTTTAAGTCTCTGCTTTGATATTTTACCATTTATTTCATTTTTAAGAGTAGCTGAATAAGTATTGTCTCTTTTGCTATATATAAAACAGTGAATATGAGTAAGTGGTAAAATTTTTAATTTCTCAAAACCATCTTCAAATCTTTCTTCACTTTCACCGGGATGCCCTACGATAAAATCAGTTCCCAATGCAAAACCTTTAGACGAAAGCATTTCAAGAAGTTTTTTATCATTTTTATAATTATTTCTTCTTTGCATAATTTTTAACATTTCTTCATTTGTGTGTTGCAAAGCTATATGTAAGTGTTTTTCCAACCAATCTTCATTTAGTATTTCTTTAAAACTGTCATCTATTTGTATTGGTTCAATACTGCCCAATCTTATTCTTTTAACTCCTTTTATTTGCGATATTTTTTTTAGTAATTCACCTAAATTGGTTTGTTTGTCTTTCCCATAACTTCCTATATTTGTGCCGGTTAAAATAAATTCACTGTAATTATTTTGAGTTAATATTTTGATTTGAGTTAAAATTTTATCTTCATCTTGACTTCTAGCTAAACCTCTAACAGTAGGAATAATACAATAACTACAATTAAAATTGCATCCTTCTTGTATTTTGACAAATGCTCTGTTTTTTCCTTCAAAATTATAAACCATGCTTTTTTCTATTGTATCAAGTTTCCCAACCTGATAAAAATTTTTATTATTTTTTAAAAGTGTATTTATCTCTTCTTTTTCTTTGTGTCCAAAAACTCCAAAAACTTTATTTTTATCTAAAAGTTCTTTTCCTTTATTGATAGCTCCGCAACCTGTATAAATAATTTTTTTATTTAATTTTGACATTTTTGAGATATAATTTCTTGCTTTAGCATCTGCTGAGTTAGTAACTGTGCAAGAATTTACTACTATAATATCCGCATTTTTTTCACCATTGGTTATTTCAAAATCTTTAAGATTTTCAATCATGATTTGAGTATCATAGATATTTGTTCTGCATCCAAAAGTCTTAAAAAATACTTTTTTATTTTTCAATACAATTATCCTTTAAGGCATTTAAAACAATCTCTTTTTTTATATTATTTTTAATCACATAATCACCTATATGATTTAAAAGAATAAATTTTAGTTTGTTGTTTGATGTTTTTTTATCATGAAAAAAAGTTTCATAAAAGTTATTTATATTTTTTATCATATAAGATGTTGGTAAATTATATTTTTTTAATAATTTTTCTACTCTGTCAAACTCATTTTGATCTATTAATTTCATCTTTAATGCCAATTTATTTGCCATAACTATTCCGATAGCCACAGCTTCTCCATGAAGATAAACACAATAATTTGTTTCATTTTCTATAACATGAGCAAAAGTATGTCCATAATTTAAAACTGCTCTAATGCCAGCTTCTTTTTCATCTAAAGATACAACTCTTGCTTTTGTTTGGATGCATTTTTTTATGGCATATTTTAAATTTTCTTCATTTTTTAAATCATTTTTTTCAAACCATTCAAAAAAATCTTTATCAAAAGTAAGAGCCATTTTTATCATTTCGGCAACTCCTGCACCAAATTCTCTATTGGGTAAGGTCTTTAAAAAAGAAGTTTCACAATAAACTGCTTTTGGTTGATAAAACGAACCTGTGAGATTTTTACCAAATTTATTATTTACTCCTGTTTTTCCGCCAACACTGGCATCAACTTGAGCGAGTAGGGTGGTTGGAATTTGAATAAATTCAATACCTCTTAAAAATATGGAAGCACAAAATCCTGTCATATCTCCGATAACTCCACCACCAAAAGCTATAATTAAAGATTTTCTATCAAGTTGATGTTCGTTTAATCTATCTAAAACATACGATATAGTGTCCAAATTTTTATACTCTTCTCCATCTGGAACAGTTATAATATATAATTCATTTGCATTTATTTTTGAAAGAAGTGTTTTTAAATGCAATCCTGAAACCTTAGGATTTGTCAAAATAGCAACTTTTGTATTAAACTCTAATGTTTTAAGTTCGTTTATATAAACAGAATAACTTTTATCCTCTTTTGTTTGTATGTCTATGTTTGCTTTCATTGTATATAATTCCTTTCATTATTTTTGCTCATCTGCAATATTTTCTTCTATTGGTATAAAAATTTGATATGCATTATCCAGTTTGTAGTATAATTTTTGAAAATTAGTGGAGAAAAGTGAAAAAATATTTATTTTTTTTATGTTTTTGGTAAAAGGAATAAAATGTAAAATATTTTCTCTTTCTTTTAGCTCTGTGATAGGATTTTGTTTTGATTGTATTATTGTTAATTTTCTATTAAACACAGCAGCTAAATTTTTAAAATGATGTATTAAGTCTTTGTTTGTTTCTGCTGAATTTGGATCATAATTATAAAGTTCTATATCAAGTTCTAATTGTGCAGATATATCAAATATAGTAGCTGTTAATTTTTCTATATCTATCTCTTCTTCGGGCAAAACAACAGTTGTTTTTATTTTGCTAAAATCATATTGACCTATTTTAAATATAGGAATTTTAGCACTATAAAACAATTTTTTATATTTTTTAAACATTTTGCTGTTTGTAACCACTATACCTGCATTTGATATTTCCAAATCTTTTAAAAAAGCTTTTTTAAAATCAGTTGTTTCATAATCAATAAAAACTTTTGTTGAACCTTTATCGTAAGATTTTATTTTGTTAAAAGATTGACAATATGTTGGATTGATCACTTTTATGATAAGTTTTTGATTGTTTATCATAGAATGTAATATAAAAGCACTATTTACTATATTTTCTATTTCTTGGTTGGAATTTTGTAACATATCGATTAAGATATAAATATTTTTACCATAAGGGGAGGGGAAAGAACCCAATTCTTGTTTTATAATAATACTTACACCTTTTAAAATATTAGGATTACCTATTAAAAGTAAAGTATCATTTGGCATTATCATTGTTGATCTATTTGGAAGAATCAGTTCATGTGCTCTGTAAATAGCTGTAATTTTCCAATTTTTTTGTCTTATGCTCGAAACATGTCTGTATATATAAGGGCTACTAAATGGGACGCTAACCTCCATGATTTCTCCCAATCCAAGACCAACATTTTGTGCTATAACTGAAACATTTGGCAAAAAATCAAAAAGTCTGGAAGATAAAATATCATGAGCATTAAGCAATGAAAGATTTGTATCTTTTGATTTTATATTCCAATTATCTAAAAGAATTATATGTATATCTTTGTTTAATATTCTTATATTTTTATATGTTTCTTCAGCATCAAATTTATTTTTGACTATTAAAAATATTTCTGCAATATTTTCGCTAAAAACAGTTCTTAGTTTGGAAAAACTTGTAGGATCAAATTTAAAATATTTTATATTATCAACTTTTTTATTCGTGAGAACTTTGTCGTTGTAATATATTACTTTATAATTATTATCAGAAGTATTGTCTAAACAAACTCTTTCTAAAAATTCTTTTGCTACAATTCCATCAGCAATTATTAATATCTCTTTCATGTTATTATTATAGCTAAAAATATTTTGCAGGAAGATTATATATGGAATTTAAAATAGATAATATTGACGGAAATGCTAGAGCTTGCACTATAAAAACAGCACATAGTTCTATTTGCACTCCAATTTTTATGCCAGTTGGGACGGCTGGAAGTGTTAAAGGCCTTGATAGTGTGGATATGATGGACATATTAAAAACTAAAATTATTTTAGCAAATACTTATCATATGTATTTAAGAGATGGTGAAAAGAAAGCTAAAATTTTTGGAGGATTACATGGTTTTACTAAATATACAAATAGTTTTTTAACAGATAGTGGAGGATTTCAAGCTTTTTCTTTAAATTCTCACTCCAAAGCAGATGATAATGGTATAAATTTTAAAAGTCATATAGATGGCTCGATGCATTATTTTACACCAGAGAAAGTTTTAGATATTGAATATGCTTTAAATAGTGATATTATGATGATACTTGATGACTTAGTTGCTCTTCCGGCAACAAAAGAGAGGATTAAACTTTCTGTTGAAAGAACTTATGAGTGGGCAAAAAGAGCTATTAAATATCATAACATCATGAAACAAAAAGAGGAAAATGCAAAGCAAAATATATTTGCAATTATTCAAGGTGGAACAGATAAACAATTGCGTAAAATATCAGCTCTTGGATTGGTTTCTTTGGAGGATTATGACGGATATGCAATAGGAGGATTGAGTGTAGGCGAGAGCAATCAGGAGATGTATGATATGGTTGATTGGACAACTTCTTTTATGCCAAAGAATAAACCAAGATATTTAATGGGAGTAGGAACACCTGAAGATTTGATAGAAAACATAGAAAGAGGAATTGATATGTTTGATTGTGTGATGCCTACAAGAAATGCAAGAAATGGAACACTTTTTACATCTTTTGGAAAAGTAAATATTAAATCAGCTAAATATAAATTTTTAGATGAGCCTGTAGATAAAGAGTGTCATTGTTATACTTGTCAAAAATATTCTGCTGGTTATCTTCATCATCTTTTTAAAGCAAAAGAGATTACATATTACAGACTTGCTTCTTTACACAATATACATTATTATATAAATTTAGTCAAAAATGCAAGAGAAGCTATTTTGAACAATAAATTTCAAGAATTTAAGAAAAATTTTTATCAAAAAAGGTCAATTAGCCAATAAATATAAATTTATGCTATAATTAAAACTTATTAAAAGAAATTTTGTTAAAAAAAAGAAAGGATAAAGTTGATATGGTAAGCACAGAAGAAGTTAAGATTAATATTATTAAAAGCTTACAGCTTGAAGATTTGAACTTAGATGAATTTGAGGATAATATGTCTCTTTTTGGAGATGATGGATTGGGTTTGGATTCGATAGATGCTATCGAATTAACTTTGATGATAGAAAGAGAATTTAGTGTTAAAATAACCGATATGTCTGAGGCTCAAGCAATTTTTACCTCTTGTGCTACTCTGACAAATTATATCAATCAAAAAATAAATGAAAAATAAATAATATGTCAGAAATGCAATTACAATTACCACATTTACCTCCAATATTGTTTGCTAAAAAACTTTTGAAAAAAGATGGGAATACGGCAAATGTATTGATAGAGTTTGAAGAATATCCTACTCTTGCCATGTTACTTGAGGCGGCAGCTCAAAGTAGTTCTGCATTTAGAAAGCATGAAGAAGAAAGTGCTTTTTTGGTAAGTGCTAGAGATGTTGAACTGCTTATGGATCCAAATTCTACTGTATTAACGGCTCAAATTATAGATGAACATACTTTGGATAATTTCAGATATGTATCATTTCAAATTTTTGAATTAGATAAATTGATAGCAAAAGGGAATTTTGTGCTGATGGTTTATTAGATTAATATTTTTTTCCCCATTGATGAAATATTGATTTTATCCACATAATTAATTTCAAATGGAATAGTCAATGCTCCATAATTTTCACTTAATTTTTTTCTTATGATTTGTTTGGATATTTTTTCTGAACTTTCTAATGTGATAATAATTTGTTCACTTCTGAAATGATTTTTTTTGTAAATGACTGATACTAAAGCTTTTTTTATATTTGGAATGGTTTCAATAATTGATTCTAACTGTAATACTGATATTCTTTTTCCGGCAATTTTAACTATTTTGTTGCTTCGACCTACAAGCATAAAACCGTTTCCATCAATTTCGATAATATCTTCAGTGGTAAATGGTTGAGAAACAGATAATATTTTTTGATTTAATACAAAAGGCGATATATATGGAGAAGAAACTTGTAGTTTTTCTTCATGAATTGAAATGTGCACATTTTCCAGCGGTAGCCATTTTTTTTCAGAACCAAATTTATAAGCTATTCCTCCAGTTTCTGTCGAACCAAAAAGTTGAAGTAGTGTTGTTTTGTATTTTTTTTCAAATATCTTAGCATCATTGGGACTTAGAGGTCCTGTAGATGAAATAAAAATTGTTTTAGATAAATCTTTTTTTTCATCTAATTTATTTAATGCCTTGATAAAAACAGGTGTTGTGATTATTAATGTTTTTTCTTCTCCGGCCTCTTTTAACAATTCATACGGAAGAAAATCCTCTTTTATAACAAGAGTTGTATCCAAATAATATGGCAGTAATAAACCGACTAAAACTCCATAAATATGGACAAATGGAACAGTAGCAACAACTTTTTTTATATTCGATTTTTTTATAAGTTTAGCTAATGCTTTTACCTCTGACATAAGATTTTCTTTAGTTTTAAAGGCACCTGTTGGAAAACCAGTGCTACCTGATGTAAAAAATAATAAACGACAATTTTTGTTTAAAATGTCAGCTTTAGATAATGTTGAAATATTGATTGAATTGTAATATTGCAGCAATTGTTTATGTCTTGCATCAAACAAAACGATTTTACTATCAGATAAAAATTTTTCAAAAAATGTCTTTACAAAATATTTTTTATCTATTGGATTTATATATTGCCAATTAGAAGATGGAATTTTAGAATATTTTGCGGGAGTTGAAAAAAATTCTCTATCATTATTTTTTTGTATATATATTATTTTCATTGCATAACCTCTATTAAAATAAAAATAGCTAACATTGCTGTTGTAATGACAATTCCGATTGAATGTAGTGCATTAATAGAGCTAAACACTAAGATTCCAAAACCAGCAAATGTGCTTAAAAGGGAATATTTAACTGCTTTAATAGTTTGAGATAATTTTTGTGTATGGCTCATGTATATACCATAATCTATACCTATGGCGATGAGTATAACCATGGAAAATAGATGCAATATATTTATTTTTGTGGTTGTTACAAGTAGAGCTAAAGTTAAAGACAGAGGAAATAAAATATAATTTATAGCATATATAAATCTATTATGAACACTTAAAGCTATTAAAATTATGATGATAAAAATCGCAAGAAAAGAATAAAACATCATCTCTTTATAAATTGTATTAAGGATTTTATTAAAAAATGTTTTTATATCTATTGTTTCAACAAAATGGTTAGATATTGCTTTTTTTAGATTTGATACCATAGCAAAAGTGTAGTAATAATTGCCATTTTTAACTATATAAAGATGATAATCTTTAAAAATATTTAAATCTATATATTTTATATCACAAGAAGGAAGTTTTGAAACAAACTTATAAGCATTTTTAAAATAACCTTTTTTAAAACCAATTTTTTTTGCATCTTTGTTTATAAGCATATTTAATCTCTTAAAATTATATTTTCTAAGTGTTTCTTTTTTTTCTTTACAACTTTTTTCGTCAACAACAAAAGATGCGATAGAAAATGTATTTGGTATTTGTTTGTGCAGTTTATGAAGATTTTCAAGTAGATTTTCAATAGATTTTCCTCGAACAATTACCGGTTTTAATTGATTTGATAAATTTGATTTGAAAAGTTTTTCTATAGAATTTAGTTTTTTATTTTGATAATCAAGATCTCTTAAGTTATTATCAAATTTAAAATTTGCGAATGAATATACAAAAAGAATTATCGAAATAACAAAAAAAACAGATGCCGGTATTTTTAACTTGAATTGCTTGTATGAATCGTTATTTTGATATGACTTAAATCCAAGATGCGGAAAAACAAATGTAAAAATTATATAAGAGAAGGATAATGAAATCAAAGCAAATGTGCTTATTTGAGAAATAATACTAACAGGAATGAAAGAAAAAACAAAAAATGCTGCAAATGTTGTCAAAAAGCCCAGTAGCACACTTTTATTTATATGTTTTTTAAGATATTCGAAACCATGAAAATAATAGTGCAAAAGATAATCAATGCTAATAGCCGTTATGCTTGTTCCAAATGCAATTGATAATAAATTGAAATTTTTAAAAATTTGAGTGCATATAATGGTTGCAAATAAAGTAGATGATGAAAAAGTGATAAGAGTTTGAAATAACAATCTTATGTCTTTTATAAGCAAATAATAAACTATAATAAGCATGATAGTTGATATTATCAATAATTTTTCTACATCTTTTTTGATTATTGTTGAATTTTCTACACTATAAAAGAATGGTGCAAATGCTACTGTATTTGGATACTTTTTGAGAATTTTTGTAACAGTTTTATATAATTTTTTAGCTTTTCCGAGTTCAGAAGGAGATATTTTTGTTGTAATGCGAATCATATATCCATAATTTCCTAATGATATCATATCTCCTCTTGTATTTTCTTTATTACTTTGAATATTAAGTTTAAAAAGTTCAAGAGGGTCATATTTATTAACAGGTGTATAAAGAGTATTGTTTAATTGATTTTTGTATATTGTTTGCAGTTTATTTTTTATAGTTTTATCTGAAAGAGTGCTGTTATTAAAATTAGCTAAAATAGGAAAATATCTTTTATAGTATGATTGTAGTTTTTCTGAAGGAAAAGTATTTGTTTCAACTCTTTTGATATAGGGATTTTTTCTGAGTTTTTTTGCTATATTAATAATTTCATATTTTGATTTTAAGTCAAATCCTTTAACAGCAATTAGCATTTCTTTCGAATAGCCAAGTTTATTTGCAATATTTATCATTTTTACAGACTCTTTTGATGTAAAAAGTGATAATAAATTTGTCGAAAAGTGCATACTGTCTTTTAATATAAAAGCAACAATCAAAAGGACTAAAAGAATTAATTGATTAATGTATTTCATTATCTATTCTTATTGTTATAATATCTTTATTTTTAAGATTGATTGTTATCTTTTTTATCTTTTTATCTTTTTTTTGAAGGTATATTGAATTTATAAAATTTTTTATTGAGTCTTTTTTTGGTGTGATATAAAAAATTTTAGGACTTTTTTTATATACTTTAAATGATTCTTTAAGAAGTGATTTGTCCCCCATATAAAGAAGCATAATAGTGTCAAGATATCCTATAATTCCAGTTTTTTGTCTATTGTTTAATTTTATAGATTTGCCTTTTTTAAAAATTTTTAACTCTCCATTATCATATATTATATTTTTTCCATTTTTGTAGTTGATTTTTAATCCAAAATCATTGAAAGATATTTTTCCATGAAGGGTTAAGTTTTTATCAAGAGCATCACTATATCTTATTTCTGTAAAATTATATTTATTTGCAAAAACGATCGTTGTTAAAGTCAGAAATAGTATTAAAATTTTTTTCATCTTGTGCCTTTTTTATTATTTTTATGGAATTTATATTGCATTTTTCCTTTTGCAAATTTCAACATCTCCTCATCGCTTGAAAAATTATCAGGATATATCGGTTCAAGCATTTTTACTAAGATTTTTGTTTTTTGGATTGTTTTAAAACATAAATCACCTTTGGCGATAAGTTTTATAGTTCCGTCGATTATAATAGGAATAATGGGGCTATTGCTGTTTTTTGATAATCTAAAAGCACTTTTTTTAAAAGGTTTTAAATTTTTACCATCATCTCTGGTGCCTTCTGGAAAAATTATTATATTTCTGTTATTTTTTAGTGCATTTTCCATTTCTTTGTAAATAATAGAAATTTTTCCAAGATTTTGATTGTTTGCATATCTTACTCCTATCAATTTGCTTATTTCTGATACAAGAGGGATTAGCTCAGTATTTATGTTTGTGATTGTCAAATAATGCGGAATAAAACTGCCAAGAAGAGGATAATCAAGACATGATTGATGAGTTGCAATAAATACAGCACCATCAGGAAGAATTGGTGGCAATTCGAATTCTAAAACAATTAAAGGATGAAGTTTGAAAAATATTTTAAAAATTACAGAAGCACACCATTGAAAAATATCTTCAGGGTATTTTTTAAATGGATAAAATATAAAATACAACATCAAGGAGGGTGTTATAAGTAGAATTATAAGTCCCCAAAATAGTAAAAAAGTATATAAGCTAAGAAGACATTTTGTTAATTGCATACAATTTTCCATAAGAAATTTGTGCTACAAGAGCAATAAAAAATAAAATATACCATCCAGCAGAGCTGTAAAAAGCCCAAGCGACATTGTTGCCATAAAAAACTAAAATAAATTGAATTAATGTATTTATGAATGTTATTATCGTCCAGTAAAAATCAGATTTTTTTAAAAAGTCTATCTCTTTATTTTGCAAAGGTTTTGGATAAAATCTTTTTGTAAAATTATAAACTAATGCTTTTTTTTGAATTGTAGCATTTAAAAATAGAGTAAAAAATATCAAAGATATAAAAACAGGAATCATTTTAATACCGTTGAAACTATTAAAAAAATATGCAAATAAAAGTAGCACAATATATATAAAAGGTGTCAATAAGTCTTTATAATTTTTTTTTCTAATTAAAGTTATACCAAATAATATTATCGCAAAAATAATATAAATAATTGTAACTATTTTAAAATTATAAAATCGAATAAGCAAAACAAAAGAAGGGGCAAAAAATAATGTAAAAATATTACTCATTTTGTAATTTTAGATTTTACGAAATCGCAAACATCTTTAATGGTAATTATGCTATTCATCTCTTCGGTTTTTAACTCTACTCCAAGTTCTTTGTCGAGTGTTACAACCAAATCAATAGCATCTAAGCTATCAAAATCTAAATCTTTAAATAAATTGGATTCCATTGTAATTGTGTCTTTATCTACTTCAAACTCTTTCACCAAAATCGCTTTTATTTTTTCAAATATTTCTTGTTCTGTCAATTTATTATCCTTTATATTTTTTAAGTATCAATGATGTATTTATGCCACCAAATGCAAAATTATTATTCATTGCAATTATAATATTTTTTTCCATATTTTTTCTTAAAATATTAATAGATGCACACTCTGGATCTAATTTTTTAAAATTAAGTGTTTGAGGTAAAAAAGATTTATTTAATGCAATAAGACAAATAATAGTTTCTACAACACCACAACCTCCAAGAAGATGTCCCATATGACCTTTTGTGCTACTGACAAATGGTTTGTTACCAAAGATTGAATATGTGGCATGAGATTCTGCAATATCTCCTTTTTTGGTAGCAGTAGCATGAGCATTTATATATTCAACATCAAAAGCATTTATATTTGCATCTTCTAAAGCAGTTTTTATGACTTGTTTCATGCCATTTTGAGATGGTGTTGTAATATGTTCTCCATCGCAACTGGTTGCATAACCTATAATTTCTCCATAGATTTTAGCATTTCTATCCAATGCATGTTCTAACTCTTCTAAAACAATAGCTCCGCTTCCTTCGCTGACAACAAGTCCATCTCTACTTTCGTCAAAAGGTCTTGAGGCAGTTTCTGGTTCATGATTGTGCTTTGTGGTTGCAGCACTCATTATATCAAAAACTCCAGCTGAAAGATAATGGTGTTCTTCTCCACCTCCACAAATCATTACATCGCTAAGACCATATTTTATGCTTTCATAACCAGCTCCTATTGCTTGTGCTGAGGATGTGCAAGCAGAGCAGGTTGGGATATTTCTTCCTTTGATAGAAAACATTTGTGCTATATTTGCAGATACTGTATGACTCATAATTTTTAAAAAACCCATTGAATTTTGACCGCGAAAGCTCATATTTTCTTTTATTTCAGGCACATAATCAAACATTGTTTTATTGCCACCCATTGTTGATCCAAATGATAATCCACATCTTTTTGATGTTCTTATCTCTTCTGGCAAATTGGCATCTTTAAGAGCTTCTGTAGTTGATATGGCACAAAGCTGTGCAACACGATCCATTGATCTGCGGTATTTTCTGGGAATTTGTTTAAAATCTATATTTTTGACTCTACCTGCAACTTTTGTGCTCAAATTTTTGACATTTTCCCATTCAGGTATATATTCGATACCACTTTTAGAACTTTTTAAGTTTTTAAAAAGTTCATCATAACTGTTTCCAAGAGGAGAGTTTAAACCTATACCTGTTATTACAACTCGTCTGATTTTTATAGTTTTCATGCAATATCCTTAAAGTAATTTGTAACAATTTCAGCTCCAAACCAACAGCCCAACAGACCCGGAGCAATGATGTTTTCACCCGCAAGATATAAATTGTCAAATCGGCTTTTTGGCGTAAGCATGGATAATATTTTTTGTTTGTTAGAGCATAATATGCCATATAAACTTCCATTATATCCATTTGAATACCTCTGTTTTGTTAGAGGTGTAGAAATATCAATAACCTCAATATTTCCAAAATCGGCTAATTTTTTTAATTTTTTTATATATTTAGCACACTCATTTGCTTTTTTTTCTTTGTATGCTGATTTATCCAAGTTTGCATAAGTATTATAATCGCACTCTATCAATATTGTAGCAACAGTTTTTCCGTTGTGTTGGCGAGATGGAAGCACAGATAAACATTTTTTATCATAAAAATAAAGATTATTTTTTATCTCTTTTTCGATAAGGCAAAATATAGCAAAAACAGAAGGTGTTTCTTCAAGAGATTTGATATGTTGAAAATATCTATTTATATTTCTATTTTCTGATCTTATGAGTTGACTTAGAGTTTTTGGATGAATTGTGCTTATATAGCTATCATATTTTTCTGTTTTGCCATTGTATTTTAAAGCTTTTATTGTTTTTTCTTCTGTGATAAATTCGACAATTTCGCTTTTTGTTTTTATGGTGCTTTTTTTTAGTGAATTTTTTATAGCATCTACGACAGCTTTTCCGCCTCCCTTTATCTTTCTCGTGCCATCAAGCATTGAGATCATTATTTTTGCATATATATCAAATGATGCTTGTTTGTGTTGTTGTTTGGAAAAAAATATAGTAAAATGTTGTAATAATTTTTTTAGTTTGATGTCTTTGAAGTCGATCATTACTTTGTCAAGTGATCTATGATCTATAGGTGTATCAATAGAAATAATAGATGATTTTAGACACTCTAAAAAAAATTTTTCTATTGCAATTTTTTCTTGTGGAAAGTATTTTTTCAGCATCTCTTTAAAAGCTATAGAATTGTTTGGAATATGAAAAATTTTATCATCAAGATATATTGAATCAAATGCAAAATCATATTTGCTCAATTTCAATTTGTCTTTTAAATTATAATATTCGAACATTGTGTCAAGATATTGCCCTTTTGCTAAAGAGCCTGAATAATGAAATCCAATATCGAACAATATACCTTTTTTAAAAAAAGAGTTAAATACACCGCCAACAGCACTATTTTTTTCAAATATTGTTGGACTGTATCCTTTTTTTTCAAGCATCAATGCACATATAAGCCCACTGATACCACCACCAATGATGGCTACTTTCATCGCACCATTCCACCACTGATATTTAAAATTTCTCCTGTTATATATGAAGCTTTGTCTGCTAAAAAAAAGACACACTCTGCAACTTCTTTTGGTTTGCCTATTCGTTGTAATGGGATGCTTTTTTTCATATTTTTAAGTGGTAAATCTTTAGTCATTTCGGATGCTATAAGTCCAGGTGCTACTGCATTTACTCTGATATTGTAACGAGCAATTTCTGTGCTTAGAGCTTTTGTAAAAGCTATTATTGCTCCTTTTGCTGCCGAATAATTGGTTTGACCTGCATTTCCCGCAATACCTGATACTGAAGCAATATTTATAATTGCTCCTGATTTGTTTGCAATCATATTTTTAAGCACAGCTTTCGTAACATAATAAGTTCCATTTACAGAAGTATTTATTACACTGTTCCATTCTTCATCACTCATCCAAAAAAAGAGATTATCTTTTGTAATTCCTGCATTATTGACTAATACTTCAACTTCAATATTTTCCAATGCAGTGCGAACACTTTTTTTATCTGTTATATCAAATTGGATTGTTTTAGAATTTTGCAAAGAAGATTGAAGTTTGTTTGCTTTTTTTGTATTGTTTCTATAATGTAGATATACAAAATATCCCTCATCATGAAAATATTTGGCACAAGCTTCGCCGATAGCACCGGTTGAGCCTGTGATGAGAACTTTCTTCATGCAAATACTCCCTCTTTGATCATTTTTGCTATTTTTTGAATATCTAAATCCATGCGACGGTCTTTTATAATTTTTTCTGCCTCTTTTCTTATAATTGTATAATTTTTTTGTAAAATAGGTGAACATTTATCTTTTCCCCGTATATCAACAGCTTGAGCAACCCCAATAAGAGCAATACTTAACATAAATGTTAAATCTGGAAGTTGTTTTGCAAAATTTAGTGCTGCTGTGGCACCCATGCTGACTTTGTCTTGATTATGTGATTCTGTTGGTCTAGAATTTAGAGATGCTGGGACAGTATTCATCATAACATCAGCACTTAAAGAGCTTAAAGTTATCTGCATAGCTTTGAAACCATGATGGGTAGGTTTTTTATTTAATTTCAAACTTTCTCCCAGGCCTTTATTAAATTTATGATCTACCAAAAGTCCAAACTCTTTATCTAAAATATCTGCAAGATTGCCAGCGCATATTCTCATAGTGTCCATAGCATGTGCTACATATCCGCCATAAAAGTTTCCTGATGTATATATTTTGCCTCCTATATGGTCAATAAGAGGGTTATCGTTTACTCCATTTACCTCTGTTTCTATCCATTTCTTTGCCAATTCTAAATTGTCACGAATTACACCTAAAACTTGAGGAGCACATCTGATGGAGTAACGATCTTGGATATTTAACTCTTTTTCAAGATGAAAGTTTTCATATCTACTAAAAGCTTCATGAGTAAGTTGTGAGCCTTGACATTTTCTAAGAATATTTTCGGCAGTTTTAATTTGTCCTGCAAAAGGTTTACTTTCATGCACAAATGGTTCTAACGGTGTAGTATCGCAAAGCAAAAGTTCATATATAGAAGCCATAAATGTTTCGGCAGTATTTAAAATAATTTCAAATCTCTCTATTGCATCAATGCCCACAGCACTCATAGTTGCGGTTCCATTCATGATAGCAAGGGCTTCTTTTGGTTTAAAATTGTAAGGTTTTATACCAAGTTTTTTATAAACTTCAGAAGTCTTTCTTGTTTCGCCTTTATAATAAACTTCTCTTTCACCTGCGATTGCAGCTGCAATGTAAGAAAGAGGTGTCAAATCGCCACTTGCTCCCACAGAGCCTTGAGATGGAATGCGAGGATATATTTTTTTATCCAGAAGCAATTCAAGTCGTTTAAGAAGATCATAACTAATACCACTTTTTCCTTTGCTAAGGCTAATCAGCCGAGCGATAATCATTAATCGTGAAACTTTTTCGCTTAAGTATTTACCAACTCCGCATCCATGAAAACTGTATAGATTTTTTTGTAATTCTTCAGCTTCTTCAAATGATGCATAGTTTTTTCCAGCTTCACCAAATCCAGTAGTTACACCATAAATAGGACGACCTTTGCGGATATTGTCCAATAAAAAATGATGTCCCGCATTTATAAAATCAATAAATTTGGGATTTTTACTTAGTTTTACTTGTTTATTCTGTAAAAAATCTTTATAAGATATTTGTGTTGTGTTGTCTATTGTCATTATTGTTATTAACTCCTTGTTGTTTGAAAAAATCATAAAAATTATACCATTGTTCTGGATATTTTTTTATTAATTTTTCTAAAATATTTGCATAAGATTGTGCTAATGATTTTGTTGTTTTGTTTTTTGGATTGATATTTATTACTGTCAGTTTATAATGCTGAAGTCCTATATTGACAATAAAAATAGCCATTATAGGTTTTTTGGTTTTTATAGCAATATCAAAAGGAGTTTTGTTGAAATTAACTTTTTCATTTAAAAAATTAACAGCAACGGTTTTTAAAGGATCTATAACTCTGTCTGCCATAAAAGCAACAATTTCATTATCCATGAGAGCATTTGCAATTTTTATATTTGAAACAAGTCCTCCTATTTTAAGGTCAATAATATGGACATGTTTTTCGTTGTTTCGAACTTCTTTTTTTTCAACTTTTTTCAAATTCTCTTTTGTGCTTTCTTTCATTACAATATTAACAGTAGGTAATTTGTCGTCTTTGAAGGCATTTGCGGCTATTGCCCAGCCTCCAAAATGAGAAAGCAATATAATTCCCCCATTGCTAAGTTTGTAAAAATCTTTACTATTTACTTTGTCAATTTTTATCTCATAAGGATTTGTTCGAGAAATAAAACGATCAAAGATTGAAAATGAGAAAAATCTAATATGCTTAAAATATTGCTTCAAGTCCAATTTTATTCCCAAATGACTATAATAGCTTTGTAAAACTTTTTTTACAGAAGTGGTAGTTATTGTATAGTAAAGAGCGATAAAATTGACTATAAAAGCTGGAATTTTATAACCAAGAATTTTATAAAACAATAGAATAATTTTAGTTCCAGTTGTGTTGCCATACTGTTTTATTTCCATAACCAGCCTCTTAACAAAAAATATCGTTGAAAAATAAGCATTGAATGGGTAAAAGAAAGGCGAATATTGTCATATAATTTGTCAAAATGAGAAATTCTTTCATGTTTGAGAGGATAATAACATTCTACATCTACATCTGCTATTTTTCCTCCATTGTAAACATGTAAAACAAGCACTTCTATTTCAAAATCAAATCGTTTTTTTTTGAGTGGAAGATCCAATATACTAACAGGATAAATTCTAAATCCACTTTGTGTATCTCCTATAGATAAAAATGTTTCAAGCTTTACCCAAAAATTACTAAATTTTCTACCAAATTTTGAACTATTAGGCACAGTTTTATTATCAAAATTACGATTGCCTATAACAATGGTATTGTCTGTATAAGCATTTATTAATTTTTCTATTTCAGATGCAAGATGTTGTTTATCTGCATCCATTGTTACAAAAAATTTACCACCAAGTTCTTTTACTTTTTTTGCTCCTGTTAAAATAGCTTTACCTTTGCCCAAATTTACATCATGTCTGATTATTTCAATATCTTTGTTTTTAAGTTTGATAGGTTTGCTTGAACCGTCATCTATAACTATAATCTTATAGTCATATTTACTTACATCGTTTATTACATCATCAATAAACGGTGAATTATAAGAGGGTATAACAATATATATCATAGAATAAAACTAGCAACTTCTTCATTATTAACGGTTGCAGTAATTTTATGTTTTATTTTTTTATATGTTATTATTGAATTTGGTTCAACATGTTTTACAAATTTTATTTTTTTTATTTTTTTTATTTTTTCTCCAAAAAGTTCTGTAATTATTTCAAGATGAATAAAACCAGGCAGGATGGGTTGTTCAGGAAAATGTGCTTTAAAAATAGGATGTTCTTTATCGCACAAAGATACAGTTCCTTCACTATCTCTTTTTTTCAAAACTGTAAAAAAGTCATTGATAAAACTGTTCATTTTCTATTAGTGTTGCTCGTTTATATAATTTGTCAAACTATTTATCGAAGCAAAAATAGCTTCCGCATCGGCCATATTTGTTATTTTAACACCAAAGTTTTTTTCTAAAATAAGTGTTAATTCTATAGCATCTACAGAATCCAATCCAAGACCGTCAGAACCAAACAAAGGATCTGCATCATTTATGTCATTAATATTCATATCTTCCAAATTTAAGCCATCTATAATTGCCTGTTTTAAATCCGAAGTCGTAATCATTTTATTAAACCTTATAAATAATGTATTATTATATTATATATAAACTTTATTTAATATTATTCTTATAAAAAATTATCTTTTTTTGCAAACTGTCAAAGTATGACCAAATCCAAGATGATTTATTTGTTCTACAACTTTTAACCCTGCTTTATTGGCATAACTTTCCATTTGAGTTGATTTATACATTTTGCTTTTTCCATTGGCAAGAGCAGTAAAATATGGTGAAGTATTAATAAGACAAAAACTGCCAATATTGCTACTTTGTTTATCCCAAAAAGGTTCTATAATATATACTTTTGCTTCTTTGTTTATTGCTTTATTTACTCTTTTTAATATTTTAACAATATCTTCAGGTCCAAAACAATCCAAAAATTGACTCATCCAGACAGCATCATATCCCTTTTTGAATGATTGGGAATGATCTAAGATATCCATTTCAATTCCATCAATTTTATCATCAACACCAGCTTTTTTTGCATTTTCTAAAGCAACTTCAATTTGCTTGGGATGATCTATAATTGTTACTTGTGTTTTGGGCGAAGCTTTTGTTAGAGCTATTGCCCATTTACCAGTATTTCCTCCTATATCCATCATTTTTTTATGTGAGCGATTTGACATTATATCAACCAGTGTTTTAAAACAAGCATCTGAATAAAAATGATCAAATGCAAACCAACTTTTTTTTGCTTTTTCAGGAAGTTCTGATAAGTGTGGATAAATTGTTTTCCAAGAAGGATTGAATGCCTTGTGCAATCCTGAAGGTTCATTTTTTAAAAGTGATTTATCTAAATCAAAAAGACCTATATAATTCACATAATGATTAAAATTCATATTTACATTTGTCATTTCATCAAAAAGAAGAAAATATCCAATATCTGTCAAGAAAAATTTATTATCTTTTAATTCTAAAGCATTCATGCTCAAGCCTGATTCACAAAGAATTTCTACCGTATATTTTGATATTTTTCTTTCTTTTGTTATCTCTTCTGTCGTGCAACCTGTTTTTTTATTATCATACAATATTTTAAATATTCCAAACTCTTTTAAAAGTCGAGCAGTTTGAAATATTACAGGGGCAAAGGCGATTTTTTGTGCTTCTAAAAGTGCTTCTTCTGCAGATAATTTTTTATTTTTCATGAAGTGTCCTTTTGTCTATTTAAAGATTTATAAATATTTTATTTAAGCCGTTTTCAAACATATTTACAACATCTATTAATTCTTTTATAGATGGTATAAATTTTTTATCTGTTGAAAAATTAATAGGCACAGCCTTGTTATCATCTTTTGCAATTTCAATAATAATAGCAGCACCTGATTCGAGAAATTCAGTGCATTTTTTTACTTCTTCTATTTTTGGAATATTTATACACTCTGTCACTATACAAAGAACTCTTTCTTTTGAAACAAGAGCTTGAAGAGTTGCAGTTTTTAATGTATCTTTTGATGTTTTCATTCCTGATGAAACAGTGATAATTTCATCAGTGTCTTTTTTTAGCAAAGAAAAATATGAAGGTGCTGTGTTATAAACACTATTTTGAAATAATGTAGGTGAAATTGGAATTTTGTTAAAGATAGAATTTGTTATTTCTGCTGTTGGTTGGAGTTCTCCAAAAGCACTTCCATATACAATTTTACCTCCTTCAAATCCACATTTATCAGCTAAATAGAGCATGATTTTTGCATTACGAGTCAATCTTCTTCTGATCATCATTTTAGGAACTATTCTTTTTTCGTCTAAATTTTCTATTTTTTTATGAGCATAAATTTTAACAGCAGATAAAATATTTACAGCGACTTGTTTCATTTTATACTCCCAAAAAGCAATGATGCATTGTTTCCTCCAAAAGCAAAAGAGTTACTTAAAATATAATGAACTCTTTTTTCTATGGGAACTGTTGGTATGTTTAGAAGTTTGTTTTCTTGTTCTCTCAGTCCTGTTTGAGGAGGAATTAATCCTCGGTGTATAACTTCACAAGAGATTATTGATTCAAGTGCTCCAGAGGCACCGAGTGTGTGTCCAGTAATCGCTTTTGATGAGCTTATGTAGCATTTGTTAAAAATTTTTGAGATTGCTAATGCTTCCACATTGTCATTAGCGATAGTTCCTGTTCCATGAGCATTGATATAATCAACTTCTTCTGGTTTTATCTTTGCATCTTTTAAAGCATTATTCATAGCTTTCATAGCACCTTTTCCTTCGGGGTCTGGATGAGCAATATGATAAGCATCACTACTTGCTCCAGCTCCAAGAAATTCAATGCTATTATCATTTTTTTCAGAGCTTAAGAGTAGCACAGCAATAGCTTCTGCGACATTCATTCCATTTCTTGATTTATCAAATGGACGGCAAGGAGAATCAGATAAAACTCCAAGTGCATGAAAGCCACAAACTGTTGTATGGCACAGTGTATCTGCACCGACAACTAAAATATTTTTATATGCACCTACTTCTATCAATCTTTTTGCGATAAGTAAAGCATTGGCACTTGAAGTGCAAGCAGTTGATATAGCACGAGTATCTGCAAAGCCAAATTTTTCGTTAAGTGTTTCGCTTATAACTGATATAGTATGTCTTAATGGATTAATATTTTTATAATTTCCTTCTTTAAAATAAATAGTTTCACTCTCTTTCATGCCGCCCACAGAAGAACCCACAATCAGCAAAGTTTCTTTGAAATTACTTAATGTTGAGGTTTTTAACACATTAGATACTTTGTTTAATAATGTTTTAAAAAAGTTATCATTTTTCATTTTTCCAAGTCCGACAGGTTTGTTATCATCAATGTAATTGGTATCGATTGTAATTTGATTTTCTTTGTCGTAAAGTGCTTGCATAAGAGCATCTAAATCACCAGCACTACATTCAACTTCATAATTTGTAATATATACACTCATTTTATAATTCTCACTTTTAAAATTTTATATCTATCATCATGGCAATCTATATATAACATATTTTGTTTCTTTTTTAATGTTTTATTTATTGCATTGGAAATTTCTGTTTCAAAAAAATTTTTCTCCTTTTGACAATCAAGTTTTTGAGATCTCATAGAGCACTTTATGTTTCCTTTAAAGGTATGTATAATATTTTTGATCTCTTTTATGTTGTATATTTTATTTTCAAACTCTATTTCTGCCAAAGCATCTGCTTTTTCTAAAGATAGCTTTTGAAAATTAACACTACTTATCATGTTTGTATCATTGTTTATATCTGAAATTTTTTTTGCTAACTCTTCAAAATCTTTTGTTAAATGATCTATAGCTCCTATTATTGCACTGTTTTTGGATATTTTAAGTGAGGCATAGATAAAAATAAGAGTATTTAGATAGGTAAAATTATCTGATATTTGAAAAATATTTTTACCTTTTAACTGGAGTGTTTTGGCTACATAATAACTCAATGTATTTCCAACTGAATTTATAAAATCAAATGGGCGAATTAATTGATTTTTCTCATAAATATAATGACAACATTTTTGCAAAACATCAATATTGCCTATACCGCTTGTTATATAAAGCTCGTTATCTTGTGAAATTTTGCAAAACTCTTTTAGTTTGTTTGCCCCATAAACTCCAAGTAAAATAAAATCATCTTGTCGTCTTGTGTCATGTTTATATTTTTCTTTTAATATTTGTTTTATATTTTCTTTGTCTATATCATTTCTGTAAGAACTGTAACCTTGTATATACAATTTCATTTAATAATCTCTTTGTAAAATAATTGAAGTATTATTGCCACCAAAGCCAAAAAAATTACACATAAAAAGTCCATTTTTGCAAGAAAAATCTTTTGAAATAGGGCGGTAATTTTTTACAATAGATTTATCGCATCCAATGGTTTTAGGAATAATTCCATTATCTATAAATTTCATAAAAAGAGCGATTTCCAATGCTCCGCAAACTCCCAATGTATGTCCAATATATGGTTTTAGGGCAGTAAAATGAATATTTTTATCAAAAATTTGAATCATTGCATTTATTTCTGCAAGATCATTGCTTGTAGTTCCTGTGGCATGAGCTTTAACCGCTGTAATGTCTTTTGCCTTTATTTTTGCACTTTTTAATGCTTTTTTCATGACATTAACATATTCTTCGCCATCGCTTCCGACAGATGTTACTGTTTTGGAGTCGCAGTTTGAGTATGAGCCTTTTAGAAGCCAAGGTGATTTTTCTTTTCCAAGAAGAATAGATGCTATGCCTTCTCCTAGAATAAGACCATTTCTATTTTTATCAAAAGGTTTAATGGTATCTTTTGAAAGCATACCCAATATATTAAATCCGCTTGTAATAATTGTGGAAAAAATTTCAATACCGATTATTACCACATGGTCAAAAATACCACTTTTAATAAGATTTGCTCCTTCTATGATAGCATTTGTGCTTGATGTGCATGCGGTATTGATTGTCATTGTAAAATCACTCAAACCAAGTTCTTTAGCAATGAGTCTAGTATATGTATTTATACTTATTTTTTTCGGTAAATCTTTTTGTTTTTTATTTAAAATAACATTTTCCATAGTGTTTGTCAAGCGAAAATCTGCCAATGATGTTCCCATCACAAGAGCAGTTCTCTTTTTGTCTGAATTGCTAAGTGGCGAAATAATTTCTTCAACACTCTTTTTTATTATGTCAAAAACAGTTTGAGGATTTTTTGATATATTGTTTTTCAATTCATAATAAGGAACTTTTATATCGCCATCTAAATCTTTTATAGTTTTAGAACCAATGTGTATATTTTGTTCAATAATTTTTTTGATAGTTTCTTCCATGTTGCCTTGAGCTGATTTGATGTATGAGTTTAGAAAATAAATCTTATCCATGGCATTTTATAATAAATTGTGCTAATTTTTCTATAGTGGTAACTTTTCTTCTGAACTCTTTTGGATCGGCTATTCTGATGCCATATCTGTTTTGCAATGCTATTGATATTTGTAAAGCATCAAGAGAGTCAAGCCCTAATCCGCTTTCATTAGAAAATATTTCTATATCATCTTTTATCTCTTCAGGAGTAATGTGGTCTTTTTCGCATTCTTCGATAATCATATTTTTCAATTCTATTTTTATGTTATTCAAATCCATTTTCATAAACCTTTATTAATTTTCAATTTAAGTATTGCTATCGATAATAGGAGAGTTAAGATACCAAACAGTGTCAAATACAATGATTCATTTGCTATCGTAGTTATATCTCCAGCTTGTAAAAAAATCTTTAAAAAACCATCAAGTCCCCAAGACATTGGCGAAATATTTGCTAATTTTTGCATAGATTCAGGCATTATAAATTTTGGAACCATGATTCCGCCAATAGCACCAAGCAGTATATTTAAAATACCGCCGATAGTTGTAGCTTGTTCACTTGACGAGGCACTAACAGCTATCAAAGATGATATTCCAACAGCAGAAAGACTAAGGGAAAGCGATAAAAGCATAATGGCCGATATTGTTCCATTTATTGCTAAAGCGGGTGTATTAAAGTATGGAACTAAAAAAATTCCTACTAAAATCATGATCCAAGTTTGTAATTGGTTTATGATGATATAGGGAATACTTTTTGAAATAACCATAAATGCTATGGATATATTCATGGAATTTAAACGAGCAAGAGTGTTTTGTTTTTTCTCATTTATATAAATGGTTGACATAGGTATAATAATAAAAAACATGCTAAAAACAATCCAGCTAGGGACACTTTGTTGTGTTGCATTTGGAATTTTATCATTTTTTTGATATTTTATAATAAAAAATGAATTCGGATCTATTTTTAAATTATTTATAGACTTAGATTGATTAGGCATAAAATATTTTATTGTATTTTCAAAATTTTTTATCTTTTGTGCAAAAATAATTTGTGCAAGTTTTGCCTTAAAAATCCCTATCAAATCGCTTTTTATTGAGGATTTTACACTGATAATAATCTTTGATTTATTATCTTTCTTATAATTTTTTGGAAAAATTATAAGAAATTGTGCTTGTTTATTTTTTACTATTTTAAAGTTATTTTTTTCTTTTATTTTTTTAATCAACTCTTTACTTGCAGAGCTTTTGTTATTGTTTATAATGTTGATATTGAAGACGATTTTATTTTGAGTAAATTGATCTCTTAAAGCAACAGACATAATAAGAATAAATATAGCAGGCATAATAAAAAGTGCCAATAATGCATGTTTGTCTCTCATTATTAAAATAAGTTCTTTTTTAATCATTGCACTAAACATCGTCTTGATCCGTTGCTTCTAAAAAATATTTTTCAAGATTGGTTGTTCCAAAATAGATTTGTTTGATAAAAATATCATTTTTATTTAATATCTTTAATATCTGAGGAAGTTCTTCTTGATTTGCTTCAATTAAACTTTCATCTTTTAAATTTAGTTTTAAATCTTTTATTTTTTGATTATATACTGTTTCTATTAACACTTTATTTAATTTTCTGTTTGAGAGTAGATTTTCTAATTTATCTTGTTTGATAATTTTTCCTTGATCTATAATAGCTACTTCATCGCAAATTTTTTCTATTTCATTCATGTAATGACTTGTATAGATCACTGTAATTCCCATTTTTTTATAGTGCTTGATAGAATCAAGAATTTCATTACGACTTTTAGGATCGACACCGACAGTAGGCTCATCAAAATAAATAATACGAGGATTGTTGAGTAATCCTATGGCTATATTCAATCGTCTTTTTTGTCCTCCTGAGAGAATATTTGCAGTTTGATTGAGTATGTGTGATAAAGAGTTAATTTGTATGGCTCTTTCATAATTTTCTTTTGAGCACTTTTGTATTTTACCAAAAAAATCCAGATTTTCTTTGACAGTTAATTTTTCATAAAATGCTAAATTTTGAGGAATAAAGGAACTAATCTCTTTTATCTTTCTTTTTTCTTTTTTTAAATTCAACCCAAAAACCTCAATATAACCTTCGTCAAAATCACTCAAACCGTTAAGGATAGATAATATGGTGCTTTTACCGGCACCATTAATACCAAGCAATCCAAATATAATTCCCTTTTTAATTTGCAAAGAGAGTTGATCTAATGCAACTGTATTGCCAAATTTTTTTGTAACATTTTTTAAGAAAATCATTACTTTTGTTGCCTGTTAAATTCAAGCATTTTTAGATAAACTTTAGATTCTAAATATGCCATTTCCAATAATTTATCTGATATGCACTTATAGTTAATATCTTTTTTTGATTTAATTGATTTTGCTATAAGAAGTGCAAACATTCGCCAATTATCACCAACTTCTAGCATCATTTCAGAAGATTTTTTCAAAATTTGATCATTGTCAAAAATCTCAGAAGCTTCTTGTAAAAATGATGCATATATGAAACGAAATCCAGCACCTCCTGTTCCTATCTCTTCTTGCATTCTTACGATATGTCCAAGAAATAAACGAGCATATTCTTTATCTTTTTGTTCTAATTTAAAAATAGACTTAGAGAGAAATTTTATACCTCTTAGTCCAGCAATAGGAATTGGTGTTTTAAGCATCATTTTAGCAGTTTTTTGAATACTTTTTGGAATAAGAATTTTATAGTCAATATTTTTAGGAGTTTTGTCAATATAATAAAGCAATCCTTTTGGTGCCATTACTCCTTTTACAAAACGAGCTTTTGTAAGAGCCTTGCATTCGCATTTAAGTGTATTTTCAAAAACTGGATCACTTATGAAGTATTCATTTTTATTTTTTCCATACACTATAAGGTTGTGGGCATTAAAATGAAATCTCATATCTTCTGGAAAATAGGGCAACCAAAAAACAGAAGTTTGGCATCCGATGATTTTGTTTTGAGCTAATAACTCATTTAATCGCTTAGTCCCTTTTTGAGGATCGGAAAATTTTTCCATTTTTATTTTTACATTCAAATTTTTGCATAATTTTTTTATAATTGAGTGAGGCATGCTTCGATAAGCGATCAAAGGCATTCCACCCATTTTAACAAAAGGAAGATAAGCAAAGGTTAATGCATTGGATAGTCCAAAAGCCATTGGTTCGCTAATATTCATTCCATGATGTCTTAGAAGAGAGGATATGACTCCACTTTCACAGTGGGCTGAATATGAATGATTAAAGGTTGTTGAAGTCATATTTTTGTTTTTTCCATTGTTTTTAATTGTTCAGGAGTTTTTCCCAAAGCATCAGCATAGATATTTAATCGTTTATTACTTATTTTCTGAAAAATTTTAGGATTAAAATCAAGTTTAATACGCCATTTAAAAAAACCAGTTGATTCAGAAAGCACTTGTAAATCCATACGCATAGCATACATATGGTAATATAATGGTGATTTTTTTCCTTGTTTGACTGCATAGTATGCTTTTTTTGCATTTTTTTTCAAAACTTCAACTGCTTGTATTGTTGCTATTTCTTCTGCACTCCATCCAGTAGATCCAACGATACATAATTTTCCGGATTTGTCACGGGCATAAATAGCTTTTTTATTGTTTCCATAGGTGGAAATATTGTCTTGAGGAACATTTTCTATATCCATCAGACTGCTTCCATAAGTATAAAACCGGTTGAAAAACGTCCGCTTTCAGGAATATAACACAAAAGTTTATCTCCTTTTTTTAAACGATTGGAATTAAATAGTTCTTCAAGCATAATATAAATAGATGCTGATCCAGTATTGCCTTTATATGAAAGATTGGTCCACCACTTTTCTTGCGGAATATCGCAAGAAGCTTTAATCATCTTCTTATAGACTTCATCTCTAAAATATTCAGAAGAGTAATGAGGAACAAACCAGTCAATTTTTTTCGGATCAAACATATTATGTTTAAGCATATATTGTAAAGCTTTTTCAACTGTGTATTCTACAACTTTTTCATTAAGTAGTTTTACATCTTGTTTGACTGCAAAAATAGAATATTTTAACCATTCTTCTGGTATATATTCTCTCCATCCTTTTAGCTTTCCATCTTTTGATTTATTTCCACCGGCATACATACAAGTTTCTAATTCATTTGCATATGAAATAATAAAAATTTTATCTATTCTTAGAGAAATTTTATCGCTATTTGGTTTGTTACTCATTGCAACAGCTCCAGCCCCATCGCTAAGCATCCATCTTAAAAAATCTTTCTCAAAAGCAATAGAAGGATTTTTTTCAAGTTCTTGAACTTTACTTTTGAACTCTGGTTCAAAATTTTCTGCCCTCATGACGGACGAAGAGTTTTCGCTTCCAGTAGAGATTGCTGATTTGGCTTCTCCGCTTTTGATTGCTTGATAAGCATATTTCATAGCAGTAATACCGCTTAGGCATATTCCAGAAGTAGTTATAACTTCCAATGGTTGTATTCCAAGTTCTCCATGCACCATCAAACCATGATTTGGCATTATTTGATCAGGAAGAGTGGTGCCACAAGCAAGAAGATCAACATTTGAAAGATTTAATCCTTGTTTTTCTAGTTCTTTAATAGCATTTGCTGTTAATTGAGCATTGGTATGAGTTGTTTTGCGAGTTTTTGGATCTATGGCATAATATCTTGTTTTTATCCCATTTGATTTTAGGATTATCTTTTTTGCTCTTGAAAGTTTATCTCCTACTTGTCCCAATACTTTTTCTATATTATCATTGTCAATAGGTTTGTTTGGCAAAAATGCTGATATTTTATTGATATAAACTTCTTTCATAATTTTTCTTATCTCCCACTTGGTAATTCGTAATATTTTTCCATAGCTTTTATTTTATCTTTTTGAAAAGGATAAACTATTTTTCTGATTATAATATTAAGAGGAACAACAGTAAAAATTAAACTGAGCAAAAAAATAAAATAAATAGTGATAATTATTTTTCTTTGGATTGAATATTTTTTTCCAGCTATTTTAATGAGTTTGCCCCAAAATTTGAAACTGCGATTTGCTATCTTTTCTGTTGCTATAAGTTTGCCGTTTACACTAACTGCTCCAAGATTTTTAAGAAGTGGTTTTTTTCTCTTTTCTTCATTGTTTTTTAAAGCCTTCTTGAGTCTTTTGCCGAAACGAGAAGTTTTTTCAATCTTTTTTTCGTCAATTCCAGCAGGAGGAAAAAATAAAAAAGCATTTTTTTTACCTGTCCATAAAAATCTTGGTAATGTTACAAGACTTGCAACACTTCCGCCTCTGTCTGTCAACACTACATTATCGATATGGACTGCTCCAATATTTTTAAGCATTTTTTTCATTTTTTCTTGTGCTAAAATCCACATATCACGACAAGCTACAAGAGTAACAACAGGTTTGTTTTTTAAGATTTTTTTTGCTTGTTCGGATTTCATAAAAGCAGCAATAGGAATAGATGGAGACATATACCAAACTGTATAGCCAATGATTACAAGATCATAATCTTTGTCAATATCTTCAATTTTTTCTATTTTGCATCCATCAAGATAGACAGATTCGGGAAGTTCATCAAAAAATTGATAAAAAGGCCATGGAAAAGGATACTTTTTCTTAGGTTTTATGGATCTTATATCTACTAAAATTTCCTCATCATATAAGTCTTTTATAAAGTTATCAATAACATATTTTAATTGACCAGTTTGAGAGTAATAAATCACCAAAACTTTTTTTTTCATTGGCTAATTTCCGTTAATTTGGTATATTGGTATATTGGAGAGAAAATTTTATGAATTCTCTCCAAAAAATTAGTAGATTTAATTTTTAATTCTAACGACTTTGTTGTTCTTGAAAAAAACTAATATAGTATTCCAACGATTTTTCCAGTATCTCCATTGGTTTAATTTTAAACTAGGTGTCGCACTTGCTGGAGGATAACCGAGAGAGACAAGCACAGCTTTTTTGCTCATGCCTATTGTAACTATTCCATTTTCAATAGCTTTTTTGTCTAACTTATTGAATTTGTTTAGATTTATTTTTTTCTTTCCGAAATAACGATAAAATATTTGTTTAATATTTGCACCAGAATATTTTTTTCTATTATTTAAAATTATAGTTTTACCATTATAATCAAATTTTATCTTATTTCTATTGTTACCAAGAATACTTACTTTGCTATTTACTGGTATAAACATACCGACAGAATAATTGACTGTATCAACTTTTCCTCTATAAGCATGCATATTACATTGAGTATAAAATTTTTTACCTTTTATAACATTTTGTTTTATATTGCCATTAAAACTCCCGATAGAACTTGCACAACCTATAATAAAAAAAGGCAATACTAAACCAAAACTAATTAACTTTAGTAATTTTTTCATAAAACTCCTTTTAATGTTGATACAATATACTTAGTATATTTTATTATATTAATACTTAATAAATTATAAAATCTAAATTTTATTATTTCTTATCCAATCTTATTTGTATTGCTCGCTCATGTGCTGTCAATCCTTCTGTATGAGCCAATAGGGCACAAGATTCGCCAAGTTCTTGTAAGCCTTTTTCACTGATCGATATAATAGAAGATTTTTTTGTAAAAATTTCTACATTCAATGGTGAATAAAATCTTGCAGTTCCTCCTGTTGGAAGGGTATGATTTGGGCCTGCTATATAATCTCCCATAGGCTCAGGAGTATTTTTACCCAAGAAAATAGCCCCAGCATTTTTTATAAATGGCAATAATTCAAAAGGTTTTTCTGTCATTATTTCTAAATGCTCTGGTGCAATTTTATTCATGAGTTCTATTGCTTTTTCTATTGTATCAACTATTATTATTGCACCTCTTGTTTCAATAGACTTTCTTGCAATTTCTTCTCTTTCTAATGTTTTTAAAAAAGAATAAATATGATCTTTTGTTTTTATTGCCAAATCTTTATCAGTTGTTATCATGATAGAACTTGCCATTTCATCATGCTCTGCTTGAGAAAGCAAATCAATAGCAAGCAATTTAGGATTGGCATAATTATCAGCAATAATACCGATTTCACTTGGACCTGCAATCATATCAATATTTACTTCACCATAAACTAATTTTTTTGCAGTTGCTACAAAAATATTACCAGGACCTGTTATAACATCAACTTTTGGTATATTTTCTGTGCCGTAAGCCAAAGCTCCTATTGCACTTGCTCCACCAACTTTAAAAGCTTTTTCAATTTTACACAAATGCATAGATGCCAAAAGCAAACTGTTTATTTCATTATTTGGTGTAGGAGTGCAAACTACTATTTCTTTAACTCCGGCTACTATGGCTGGTATTGCATTCATAAGAAGAGAACTTGGATATGCTGCTTTTCCACCAGGTATATAAAGTCCTGCTTTTTCAACAGGAGTAACTTTTTGTCCTAGTGTATTTCCATTTTCTTCATAATCAAACCATGATTTTTTTAATTGTTTTTTATGAAAAGAAGTTATTCTTTCATAAGCTTTATGTAAAGCATTTTTTAAATTGTCATCCAAATTGTCATAAGCTTTTTTCATCTCTTGTGTTGATATTTGAAGCTCATTGTCATTTTTTGGTGTCCATTTGTCAAATTTGGCAATATGTTTTTTTAAAGCACTATTTTTATCTTCTTTTATCTCATTTAATATATTTTGGACGATAGAAGATACACCTTCAATATCCATTTTCCCTCTGTTTAAGAGTTTATCAAAGTTTTCACTAAAATCATTATCGTTTATACTAAAAATTTTCATAACATTTCCTTTTATATCTTTGTATCATGGATTCATTTCCTTTTATTCCGCCTTGATGTATATACATCAATTTTTCTTTAGGATTTATTTTCTTGTTTTTCAAAAATTCAAATAAACTTTTTAATCCTATAGGGTCATAAAGTAAATCAAATTCAATATTTGTTTCTTTTTGTAATTCTATCCAAAATTTATATAATTGACAATCTAATTTACCAAAATAATTGTTTTTTGTATCTAAAATTTTAGGATGATAAGCATTGTCTGTTTCTAATGAATAAAATTCTTTTTTTAAATAATCTTTTGAGCCAACACAAGATATTGTCAAAACCTTACTATTGTCATTGTTAGATAGTAATGATTTTTGTAAAAAAAGTGCTGTTGTTCCAGTTCCTGAAGGTAAAAATATCAATAAATCTTTTATATTTTTTATCTTTTTGTAATTTATTATTTCTAATGCTAATTGATTGATGCCATATCTTGAAGTTTCGCATCTTCCACCTTCTGGAATAAATAAAGTTTTACCAATTTTTCTTGTTTTTGAAAAAAGATTTCTATTATTTTTCAAAAAAGAATAGGGGCAATCATTATATAATTTTATATCCATTGCATTATTTAATGCATATTTATAATTTCCAACAGGATTATCTTTTAAAAATGAAGATATATGATGAGTATAATATTCATATTTTTTATTTTTTAATTTACATAAAACTGAAAGTGAATACATGGCATTTGATTGATTGGAACCAAAAGAAACAATTTTGTCTATATCTCCCAAATCTTTTTCAAGAAAATAAGCAAACTTTCTTGCTTTGTTTCCTGTGAAATCGGGATGAAGCAAATCATCCCTTTTAATGAGTAAATCAAATCCAAAAAAATCAATTTGACTTACAGGCGAATTTTTAATTTTTATCAATGCAGTTTAAATCTTTATATGCAATTTTAAGTCTTTCAATCATTGATGTTTCTCCAGCTCTTAACCATTTTCTAGGGTCATAATAGCCTTTGTTTGGCTTATCTTCCCCGTCAGGATTTCCTATTTGGGATTGCAAATAATCGTGGTAGATTTCTATATATTTTTTTGTTCCTTCCCAAAAAGCCCATTGTGTATCAGTATCAATATTCATTTTAACCACACCATAACTAACAGCTTCTTGAATATCTTTATAGCTTGAACCACTACCTCCATGAAACACAAAACTAACAGGTTTTTGAGAAGTTTTATATTTTTTTTCTATATATTTTTGAGAATTATCTAAAATTTTTGGAGTAAGCACTACATTTCCTGGCTTATAAACACCATGAACATTTCCAAAAGATGCTGCTATTGTAAAATTATCACTTATTTTGCTAAGTCTTTCATAAGCTAAAGCTACATCTTCTGGTTGAGTATATAACCTTGAATTGTCAATATCGCTATTGTCAATACCGTCTTCTTCTCCGCCTGTAACGCCCAATTCAATCTCCAAAGTCATGTCTATCTTGCTCATTCTTTTTAAATATTTTTCGCAAATAGAAATATTATCTTCCAACGATTCAACAGAAAGATCTATCATATGAGAACTAAAAAGAGGTTTTCCAATTCTTTTGTAATGTTGCTCGCCTGCATCTAAAAGTGCATCTATCCACGGAAGAAGTTTTTTGTTTGCATGATCTGTATGTAAGATTACCGGCACACCATAAGCTTCGGCGACAGTATGAATATGTATAGCTCCACTGATTGCACCCAATATACTTGCTTTATTTCCACTTATACCTTTACCTCCAACAAATGATGCTCCGCCATTTGAAAATTGAATAATAATAGGAGAATTAACATTTTTAGCTGCTTCTAAAGCAGCATTTATAGAATTGGTTCCCACAACATTTACAGCAGGTATTGCAAATTTTTCTTTTTTTGCCAATTGGAAAAGATTTTGTAAATCTTTTCCGCTTAAAACTCCTGCCTTAACGATATCTAAAACTTTTGTTGCACTCATTTTTAATCTCCTAATATTTTTAGAATCTTTCTATTTTGGCATTTTTTCTTAATTTTTTAGCAATTGATTGAACATTTTTTTGAAAAGCTTTGATTTTGAGTTGAGCTTTGATTCTATCTTTAACATTTTCAAAAGGAATAGTTCTACTAGGTTTTTTATCTTCAACATATATAATATGATAGCCAAATTGTGTTTTTACAGGAGTTTTAGTGATTTCACCTTTTTTTAGAGCAAAAGCAGCTTTTGAAAAAGCAGGAACCATTCTTCTTTCACTGAACCATCCAAGTTCTCCGCCATTTGCTCCACTTGGTCCTACTGATTTTTCTTTTGCCAATTTTATAAATTCATTTTTAAGTTTTTCTCCACTCAATCCTTTTAGTTTGGCAATTATGGCTTTTGCTTCTTTTTCACTTTTAACTAAAATATGTCTTGCTTTTACTTGTGCAGGTTGGACAAATTTATCTTTATTTTGAATATAAAAAGCTTTTGCTGCTTTATCTGTTACTTTTGCTTTTTCATACTCTTTTTTCATCCATGTTTCAAGAGCTAAATTATTTTTTAATATCGCAAGAGCTCTTTTGAAAGCTTTTGTTTTTTCTATTCCGTTTTTTATAGCATTTTGAGTTAATATTTTGCTATTAATAGCTTGATTAATAACTTCTTGTTGAATTTTTGGTGGAAGTTTGCTAAAATTAATTCTAGGATTTCTTATAATCATCTCTATATCTTTACTTGTTACATTCATTCCGTTTACTTTAGCATATATTTTTTCTACTGCCATAGCAGAACTTGTTAATAGTGCAGATGCTACAACCGCACTTAAAATCATCTTTTTCATTTTTATCCTTTAAATTTTTTTATTATTATATCATATAAAAGTAACTATGAAGTTAATCAGCTCATATTGTGATATACATTTTGAACATCTTCATCTTCTTCTAGTATATCTATAAGTTTTTCAACTTTTTCAGCAATATCATCTTCAACATCAACTTCATTGTTAGCTACTAATTCTACCGAACTGTCCAATATTGTTGCCTCCGCTTTTTCTATTGCTTTTAAAAGCAAATTAAAATCATTCGGATCTGACTCAAATAAAATAAAATCATCAAATTCTTTTATATCATTTGCTCCATTTTCCATAGCAATTTCCATTATTTCATCATCTTTATCGCTTCTTTGAACAGTTATGATACCTTTTTTGTCAAACATCCAAGCTACACAACCACTTTCCCCCATACTTCCTCCATTTTTAGTGAAAGCATGTCTTATAGATGCAACAGTTCTATTTTTATTATCAGTCATGCATTCTACCATGATGGCTACACCGTTAGGTCCATATCCTTCATAAGTTATTTCATCATAATGCACACCTTGTAAATTTCCAGTGGCTTTATCTATAGCCCTTTGTATATTTGATGCTGGCATTGAAACAGCTTTTGCTCTTTCGACTGCAAGTCTAAGTGCAGCATTTGTTTCTAAATCTCCACCACCTGCTCTTGCAGCTGTAGTAATATCTTTAATAGCTTTTGTAAAAACTTTTCCTTTTATGGCATCTTGTTTGGCTTTTACATGTTTTATTTTTGACCATTTGTTGTGTCCAGACATACTCATCCTTTTTTATCAAATAGAAAAATATTATACTTAATCTTGCTTAAAATATTGTAAATTTTAAGTTAAAAGTGATAAAATACAAAAAAATAAAAGGAATAAATTTGCATACTAAAAGAGTAAAACAAGCTATAAATGATATAAAAAATGGTAAAATGATTATTATGATAGATGACGAAGATAGAGAAAATGAAGGAGATTTAGTTTTTGCTGGAACTTTATCAACTCCAGAGAAAGTAAATTTTTTAGCATCACATGCAAAAGGGTTAATATGTGTTTCTGTTACAAAAGAAATTTCAAATAGATTGAATTTGTCTCCTATGGTTGCCAACAATAATTCTCAACATGAAACAGCTTTTACTGTAACTGTTGATGCTAAAGAATGCACCACAGGAATTTCAGCTTATGAACGGGATATGACGATAAAAGTTTTAAGCAATTATAAATCCACTGCAAAAGATTTAGTCAGACCAGGACATATTTTTCCTCTTATTGCCAAAAAAGGTGGAGTTCTTGTGAGAACAGGACATACTGAAGGATCTGTTGATTTGTGTAAAATGGCTGGACTTTTACCTGTTGGTGTAATTTGTGAAGTAATGAAAGATGATGGAACAATGGCAAGAAGAGATGATTTGGAACTTTTTTCAAAAAAATATGGTATTAATATAGTATATATTTCTGATTTAGTTGAATACAGATTGCAAAACGAATCTTTAGTAAGAGAAATAAGCGAAGGAAGGGCACAGTTTTTAGGAAGCGAAGCTAAGCGAATTGATTTTATAGATCACAGAAAAGCTCATCACATAGTTTATCAATTTGGTTTATTAAAAGAGGAGTCAAATGTAAAATTTCACAATATAGGAACAGATATAGACTTACTTTCAAATGAAACAAAATATAACAATCTTATATCTTCAGTAAAATATTTACAAAAAAATGGCGGTATTTTAATATTTTTGGAAAAAGAAGAAAATAAAAATCCATACATGAAAGAATATGGCATAGGAGCAGGAATATTAAAAAAATTAGGTATAAAAAATATAAATCTTTTAGTTGGTAAAAAAGGTGTGGAATTTGTAGGACTTAGTGGGTTTGGCTTAAATATAAAAGAAGAGATAAAAATAAAGAGCGATTTGGTATAAGCATGAAGATACGAGTGTATTACGAAGATACCGATGCTGGTGGTATTGTTTATCATTCTAAGTATATAAATTTTTGTGAAAGAGCAAGAAGCGAAATACTTTTTTTGGAAGGTATTTCTCCTCAAAATAAAAACTCTTCTTTTGTTGCAAGAGATTTACAGGCTACTTTTTTAAAAAGTGCTACTTTGGGTGAACTTTTGGAGGTAACAACAACCAAAGAATTTATTAATAAAATAAGTATGATTTTATTGCAAGAAGTTTGGAATGAAAAAAAAGAAAAAATATTTTCTATGAGAATAAAACTTGTTCATATAAAAAACGGTAAACCTTCAAAAATTGATAGTTTTCTTTTAGAAAAATTAGAAAATATTTTTTGAATTTATTCTGCATATTGTTTTTGAAGCAATATGCAGAATCTAAATAGTTATTTATTTTTATTAAAATCTTCAAGTATCGAAAAAGCTGCTTTTTTTCCGTCAGCAGCAGCAGTAACAGCCAGATCTGCACCTCGGACAACATCTCCTCCTGCATAAATTTTTGCATTTGAAGTTCTTTTATTTTCATCTACGATAATATTTCCCCATTTTCCTGTATTTATTTGTGCATCATCATACCAAGGAAATACAATGTTATCAAAACCTAATGCCAATATAATTACATCGCAATCCAATGTAAAATCACTATTTTCTATAATCTCTATCTTTCGTCTTCCTGTGTGATCGGAACTACCCAATTTTGTTTTTTGACATATTAATCCTCGCACATATCTGTCTTTGTCTATTATAACTTCTTTAGGAGCGGTATAGAATTCAAAAATAACACCTTCTTCTCTTGCATTTACCACTTCTTTGTGAGAACCAGGCATATTTGTTTCATCTCTTCTGTATGCACATCTAACTGATTTTGCTTTCATTCTGACTGAAGTTCTAACAGCATCCATAGCAGAATCTCCGCCTCCTATAACTATGACATTTTTGCCTTCCAATATGCTTTCATAAAAGTCTTCAAAAACTCTTTTTTGTGCATGTTTTAAAATATCCATAACATTATATACACCATGTGCATCTTCATTTTTCATTCTTGCACCTCTGCCTCTAGGAGCTCCTGCACCTACAAAGATAGCATCATAATCATCCATCATTCTTTTTATTTGTTCTGGAGTTTCTATATTGCTGTTTAAATGCAAATTCATTCCAGCTTCTTGCATCCATCTGAATCTTCTTAGAATTACATCTTTTTTTATTTTAAAATTAGGAATACCATAAGTAAGGAGTCCTCCGGGTCTGTCTGATTTTTCAAACATATCTACTTCAACTCCGCCTCTAAGCAAAAAAGTAGCACAACTCATACTAGAAGGCCCACTCCCTATAATAGCAACTCTTTTTCCAATTTTTTTAATATTTTCTCCATAATCAGGTTTAAGTCCCATTTTAAAAGCTTGTTCATTTAAATAAACTTCAATTGCACCAATAGCTACACTTCCACTAATGGTTTTTGATAAAGTGCATCCTCCTTGACAAAGAACATCTTGAGGGCAGACCATACCTAAAATTTCAGGAAATGGTGAAGTTTCATTGCTAATTTCAAAAGCTCCTTTTATATCTTTGTTTTTTACTTTTTCTATCCAAATTGGAATTTTATTATTTAAAGGACAGCCAGTTCTGCAGAAATTAAATTCACTCTTTATACCTTTTAATAAATCAACAGGACATTTGATACATCTTAATGATTGCGTACAAGCTTCCTCTGTTGTAAAAATATAATATGTAGGATAAAAATCACTTACTCTTTTTCTTGCTTCTCTTTTTTTTGGAGTCTCTTTTTTTATTTTTAGATACTGCTTTTTTCTGTTCATTTTTCTTCCTTCAGTTCTATATAATCTATGAGCATTTCTTGCCCTGTTAAAACTTTTGTATTTCCACTTTTACAATAAGGACAAAAAAAGTTATAACTATCAACTTTTGATTTTTTGCCACAATTTTCACAAATTATTGTGATGTCGATTAATTCCATTTGCATTGTTGCATCTTTGCAAATAGTATTTTCTTTGAAAAAATTAAAGCTTTCTTTTAAAAAATGTGGTTCAATGCCACTCATTTTACCAATTTTAACCACTATTTTATCAACCTCTTTGCCTTTTGAATATTTTTCGCACAAGCTAAGCATTGATTGGACGATGCTGTATTCATGCATATTTTTAACTTTTTGTTTCTTGCATTTGTTTAAAATATTTATGATCAATTAAACTTATTGCATCAGTAGGGCATATATTTATACAAGCCTGTTTTCCATTTTCTCCTCCACATAAATCGCAACTAAGTGCTACCATTTTGCTTACTGGAGCATCTGGTTTTGTATTGATCCCCATTGTTATTGCACCATAAGGGCAAACTATTTCGCAACTATGACAGCCTATGCAATCATCTTCATAAAATTTAACAAAACCATCTTCAAATTTTATAATATCAATAGGACAAACATTAAGACAAGGAGCATCATTGCATTGCATACATTGCATAGGGGTTGTTTTACCCTCTATTTTAACAACTTTATTTCTTGAAGGTATTATCTCTTCTTTTTTTAGCAACATATCATAAACAACATCAATATCAACTCCCATATGACTGGCAGAACAAGCTAATTCACAATTGATACATCCGATACATTTATTCGGATCTGCATATATAAATCTATTATTTCTCATCTATTTTTCTCCTATCTTTCTGTGCAAGATATACATGGATCAATACTGTTTAGAATTAAAGTTACATTATCTACCTTATCTCCTAAAAGCATTATCCTTAAAGCTTCCCAATTTGTAAAGGTAGGAACTTTCCATTTCATTCTTACTGGTTTTTGACTTCCGTCTGTTTTTAAATAATAAAAAAGTTCTCCTCTTGGTGCTTCTACTCTTACAACAGTTTCTCCTGCTGGAATATGTGGTCTTTTTTCTACATAAGTATCTCCACTAGGAAGATTGTGAACAACTTCTTTTATCATTCTTATAGCATCTGTGATATCTCCAAATCTAGCCATGGCTCTAGAATGAATATCACCACCTTCTCTTAATGTTACTTTTGGTTTTAATTCTTTATACATAGAATATGGAGCTATAGATCTTACATCATTGTTAATGCCGCTTCCTCTTGCAACAGGTCCAGTAACTCCTAGTCTTAATGCATCTTCATAAGGCAATACACCTACATTTATTGTATTTTCTCTTACAATCGGATCATTTTCATATTTTTCTTGAAGAGATTTAACTTTAGGTTCAACAAGTGATAATGTTTCTAAAATAAGTTTTATTTTTTTATCATTTAAATCATATTTTGTTCCTGTAAGTTGATTGGCACTCATATCCATTCTATTTCCCCAAATTATTTCTTTGAGGTCTTGCATATGTTCTCTTGTATTCATTGTTTCTTTCATGAGCTCATGATGATGAAGCAAATGTGATAACATAGCAAGATTAAATAAGTCAGAAGCTACTCTTTTTATTTCATCAGCAATAACTCTTAATGCTTCTGCGCGAGGTGGAACTTTGACTCCTGAAATTTTTTCTACAGCTAAAGCATAGGCAAAAGTATGATTGTTTGAACATAGCGAACAAACTCTTTCAGTTAAAATAAGATTTTGCATAAAATTTTTTTCTGTAATAAGTGATTCCATTCCTCTATGAATAAAACCATTAATAATTTCCACATTTGTTATTATTCTATTTTCATCGGCAGTCAATTTAAAATAAACAGATTCTTCTAATTCTGGATGAAAAGGTCCTATAGTAATTTTTTCTTTCATTCTTCTATTTCCTTATTTACATTTTTCCAAAGTATGTCATTTTCACTTATGCCTAATTGCATTTTAGAAAAAGGTATATATTCATTTAGAACACCTTTAGCTATGCTATAATCTAAAAATAATCTATCTTTATTTGGATGTCCAAGTGGTTCAATATCATACATTTCTCTTAATTCTCTTTCTGCCCAGTTCGCACTAGGAATTATATCAGCAATAGAAAAAATACTTTCATCGTCTGTTACAAGTTTTACATTGATAAGTAATCCTTCTATGTCAAAATGATATACAACAGTATGGGAATCATCTTTATTTTTATATGCAGTAACAACAATACATCTTCCTTTATAGGCTTGAATAGCTTTTGCTACAGGTTCTATATCTTTTTTGTTACTTAAAATTACCCAAGCTATAGTATTGTCATAATTATCTTTATCCTCTTTTATTTCATAGCTATGGGATATTTTTCTTTTTACTGCATTATTAAATTCTTCTATATTCATGAATATATCCTTTTAAAATTTGCTTCTTTCCTACATTTAGGACAAATTTTTTCATTTAGTTTTTTTATATTATTTTCATTATATGCCTTATTTAAAAGTCCTTTTGTGGGAGCCATATATTTTTCTTGGCAATTAGAACATGTGCTATAATGTATATATCCTATATTTACATCGCTGAATTTTTCATTTTGAAGTTTTGCTGTATCAAAGTTATTTGTTGTAAAAATTGCACCAGTTGGACAAAAATAGGCACAATTTCCACAATAACAACAAGAATTATGCCAAATTTTATGAATAAAGCCATCTTTAGTTTTAGAAATTTCAATAGCATTTGATGGACAAACAGTTTCACAAGTTCTACAAGCTACACAATTTTCTTCATTTAAAGAAAGTCTTCCTCTAAAAGTTTCTGGAGCTGAAAAATCTTTAAAATTAGAATCAATTTTTTTAGGAGTTGCTTCTCCGTTCATTTTTTGTTCTAATATTTTAATGCCTTTTGCAATACCTTCTGCGATAGATTGAGGTCTTGGAGGACAACCTGCAACATTAACATCAACTTCTACAAATTTATCAATAGGTCCGTTTATGGCATAAGAATCTCTAAAAATTCCACAACTAATTGCACAAGTTCCTATTCCAACTACAGCAAAAGGTTTTTTTACCTGTCTTAGAGCATCTTTAAAAAAAGATTCACTTCTTGCTGTTAAAGGTCCGGTTATCACTAATAAATTAGCATCTTTAATTTCTTCTACCATTTCTATGTCTAATGTTTCGATATGAAATTTTTCGACTAAAGCAGTAGCTACAAATTCAACATCACAACCATTACAGCTTCCTGTGTTTATTCTAAATAATTTAGGAATGATTTTTTTCATTATAAGTCCTCACAATTACATAATTTAGCACCTAATGTTTCTATTAAATCTTCAAAAAAATATGCACCTTCATGACTATATTCATCATAAAACTCTATAAATATTTCTCCATATTTTTCTAGATTACGAATAGAAACATCTGGTGTAACCCTATGTCTTAAAGCTAATTCATCAGTTTTTGCCAATATTCTATTTTTTTGTTCTTCTTTGAAAAAAATTAAAACAATTCCATGGCATCTTCCTTCAGATTCACAATACATCCGTATACATGTTTCATTCACAAATCTCTCCTTTTTTACATTTTTCTTATTTTAGCAATAATTATATTAAAGTAATACAAATATGAATTAATATTCATTCATTTTTTACAATAATAAAAACTTTAAGGCTGATTAAAATTAATTATTTGTTGAAAGCTTGATTTTGTAGGTTTGAAGATTTTAATAGCATATTGGACTTGATTTGCAGAAATATTTTCATCAAAAAATCTATTGGCATTATTGTTGAAAAATAAAGTATAAAAATAATCTATTCCTATAGATGTGGAATAATTTATCCAATCAAAAGTAATATTATTTCCTAAAAGTTTATTTATTAGCACTAAATGATTATTCGCTTTTCCTATAGAATTTGCTATATAAAAATTTTTTCTATCTTCATATTGAGTTAAGCTAAGTAAAATAGGATTATAATTAATTTGGGTTGAAAACAGGGCATAAGGTTTAATCTTGTAAAATCTAAATTGAGATGCCAAAAGACTTGAGGTAACCAAAGGTGTATTAAGAAAAATTGAACTATTATTCAATCTTGAATTTCTTTTTAAAAAATATTTAAATCTTGTTGTATCATAAGGAATTATTTTTTTATAGACAATGTTTTTTCTGCTATTTTCTATATCTTTATTTAGTTGAAAACCTATGGAGCTTTCATCTGAAAAAATAGCAAGCCTATTATTAGCAAAAGACAAAAGGGTATTAATTTGTTTTTTATAATTAATTCCGCCAAAAATAAAATTACTTTTTATATTCGGAAATTCTTTTTTATTGAGTGTAGGTATATAGAAAATTAATGAGGTATGGATTTTAGACAGATTTTTTAAACCTTTTGAAGTAAAAGGAGCAATAACAAATTTGTAATTTTTATTTTTTATCTCTTCTATGGATTTTTGTATAAAAGATAAATCTTCATTTTTACAATTAAAAACTTCAAGTTGAAAATTTATATTTCTTGATAAAAGATATGCAATAATAGAATTTGCAGTGCTTATAGCATATCTTCCTATAATTTTTTTGGGAACCAAAAGAGCTATTGAAAATATTTCTTTATTTGTAGTATTTTTTATATTTAATATTGATTGCAAAAGTTTATATTGATTTTTTAATTTTTTATTTGTTACTATAGGAAGATAATGAGATAAAAATGAAAAAACTTGACCTTTGTTTAAGTAATTTTCTAAGCAATTTTCATAACATGCAGTATTGTCAAGATCGATAATATAAGCAGAAGGCAATGGAAAATTAGACAAATATAAACTTTTAGAAAAGCTAAAAGTAGTTAAAAAAAAGCAAAAAATAAATAAAATTTTTCTCAAGTTATATCTCCAATAAATTTTTAATCAACATTATATCTAATTTTTTAATAAATTTTTAACTTTTTTCATGTCGTAAAAAACAAACTTTTTAGCAGAAGGATTTCTAAGTAAATAACTAGGATGAAAAGTAGGGATAAGTTTTATATTATTGTAGTTTATAATTTCACCTCTTATTTTTGAAATAGGAGTTGTATCTTTTGTCAAATATTTATAAGCAGTAGAGCCTAGTGTTACAATAATAGAAGGTTTAATGATATCTATTTGTTTTAAAAGATAGGGCATACATTCATTTGCTTCAGTTTCAGTTGGAACTCTATTTTGTGGAGGTCTACATTTTACAATATTTGATATATAAGTATCTTCTCTTTTTAATTCCAAAACATTTTCTATGATTTTTGTCAATAAATTTCCAGCTCTTCCAACAAAAGGTTTTCCTGTGTTATCCTCATTTGCTCCAGGTCCTTCTCCTATGAACATCAATTTTGCATTTGGATTTCCTTCTCCAAAAACAACTTTATTTCTTGTTTTTGATAATTGACACAAATGACAATTTAAAACAATATTTTTAAGAGATTCTAAAGAATTTGGAAGTTGATAATTTGATTGCATATTTTGTGTTTTTAAATCAATATGAAAATCATCTATATAATTTAATCCGATAAGTTTATATCTATATAATTCATTTAATATTTTTAACTTTTTAAATCTTTTCATAAAAATCCCGTTCCTTTTTAAAATTTATAGAACGGGATTAAAATAAAAATTAAATGACTTCAACAATTTTTGGATCACTTTCCCAAATACCGTGTTTAGTGCAGTAGCTTTGAGCTACAAATTTCATTTTTTTACCTTTTGGCTTAACTCTAAATGTTATTTCTGTTTGACCTTTTGCACCTTGACCACCAAGAGTTCCTGCCATAAAATCTGCTTTAGCTAAAAGTGTTTCACCATTATATAATGAAATACTCGCAATATAATGATCAAAATCATCTGGATGAGTATATTCTTTTCCTACTTTTACAGTTACTTCAAAAATTTCATCAGATTTTGCACTATCAGCACAATAAATAAAAGGAGAATGTCTGTCTATATAATCCTTTTTTGCTTCTCTCTCGACTGAGTCTATATCTACATATTTGTTTATTTTTGGCATTTCTTTTCCTTTATAATATTTTTAAAGTTAAAATTAACTTTAAAAATATTATATCCTAATAATTCTTATATATTAAACATAAATAAGATATAAAATATCTTATTTATGTTTGTTTAATTATAAGAAAGTTATTTCACTTATATTGTGATTCAAGCCTAAATCTTCAGGAGCCAATCCAAGGGCTAATCCTATCATTTGAGGAAGATGAAGTATAGGCATCTTAACATCTCTACCGATCTCTTTTGATATGTTATGTTGTTGCACATCAAGTCTTAAATGACAAAGAGGGCAAGGTGTTACTACTGCATCAGCATTATTATCCATAGCATCAGTCATTGCATTGCCAGAGAGGATATTTGCTGTTTTTGGAGCTTGTAATTCTACATGAAAACCACAACATTTATTTTTATGTGCATAATCTATTGAATTTCCGCCAAGAGCATCTATCAATCTTTCAATAGAATCTGGAACATAAGGATTTTCATTGCCATTGTTTTTGCTTTGCAAAGAACTAGGTCTTATATTGTGGCATCCATAAAAAGGTGCAATATTAATATTTGCTAAAGGTTTTTTTACTCTTTTTCTGATTTCTTCTACTCCAATATCATCTATAAGTGCGTATAAAAAATGTTTTATATCAACATTTCCTTTATATTCCAAACCAACTTCATTTAATTTTTGATTGACTTTAGCTTTTAATTCCTTATTTTTGTCAAGTTTTTTTTTGGTCATAGAAAGGTTTAATTGGCAAGTATTGCAAATTGTTATCATTGTAAAACCAAGTTTTTCGGCATAACATATATTTCTAGCATTTAATGTTAAAGATAAAAAATCATCAAAATCTTGTAAGTGACTTGCTCCACAACAACTAGCTTCTTCTAAAATAATCAATTCAATATCTAAAGCTTTGGCAACAGCTAAAGTTGATTTTAATAATTCAGGAGTGCTTTCTTTGGCGGTGCATCCAGTATATAGTGCATATTTTAATTTATTCATTGAATTCTCCTTAAAAATCAACTGTTGAAGCTATATCAACAAGTTTTTTAATTTCGTCCATGTTCTTAGAACTTGGCATTTTCCAAGGCATTATTAATTTACCTTTTTTCCACATTGAAACAGCTTCTGGTATATGTTTTAAAACTCCAATATTTCCTTCGCTGTATCGGACAAGCTCTCCTTCATCTAAAATACCGTGTTTTTTAATTGAAGATTTAAAGCCAACAGCATGTCTTGTAGCAACATTATTGATAGCTTGTTTATTTTCAAAAATTTGATTATGTAATTTTGTTATTTTATTGATAGGAGATAAATCTTTCGGACAAGCTTCAGCACATTCATAACATTTTACACAATCCCAAACACCAAAACCTGGTTCATTGACAATTTCTAATCTTTCTTTTTTTGCATTATCTCGAACATCAGCATTAAATCTAAAAGCTTTTAAAAGTGCAGCAGGACCAATATAATCATCATTTGCTTTGACAGCAGGACAAGCATAAAAACAGTTTCCGCATTCTATACAATAATCCGCATCATCAATTTTATTAGATTCTTTTTGGGAAACTATATTTTCATGATTGGGATGTTCTTGAACTTCAGCTACAAGATAAGGTTTTACACTTTCGTATTTATTCCAAAAATTTTTTTTGTCTATTACCATATCTTTTATAGCTCTTTTTTCATCTTGGGGATCAAGAGTAAGTTCTTCTCCAAACATTTCTACTAAATGAAAAACATTTTCTTTACAAGAAAGAACTGGTTTTCCATTTACTTTTATAGCACAACTTCCGCAGATTCCGTGTCTGCAACTTCTTCTATAGCTAAAACTTCCATCAAATTCCCATTTGATTCTGTTTAATATATCAAGAACTACTTCATCTTGAGATACTTCCATTTCATATTCTTTATAATATGGTAAATGATCAGTTTCACTATTAAATCTAAAAACATTAAATTTTATTTTTCTTTTTGCATAATTAGTCATCTTTCGTAGCCCCTTTTAATATGTTCGCTCTTGTGGCTCAAAAATTCCAAGATTTACATCTTTATAATCTATATGTATTTCACCGTTTTCATCCATTGTTGCATAAGTATGTTTCAAAAATTTTTCATCATCTCTTTTTGGATAGTCATCTCTAAAATGAGAACCTCGACTTTCTTGCCTATTTATTGCACCTTCGATTATAAATACAGAATAATCAAGCATATGACCTAACTCTATGGCTTCTTGTAAATCAGTATTGTAAATTTTTGATTTATCGTCTATTCTTATATGCTTAAACCTATCTCTAAGATTTTTTAATATTTTTCTTTGTTTTAAAAGAGATTCTTCTGTTCTAAAAACTCCTGCATTTTGTGTCATACTTTCTTGAAGTTCAACTCTTAAAGCAGACACTTTTTCGTTTCCATTTGAAGTCATAATGGTATTTATTTCATTCAACATTCTATCTGCATCTTTTTCGTCAGATTCTTTATGAACAAGAAAATCTTTTTTTCTAAGATCTGAAACTATAGCTTTTCCTGTATGCCTTCCAAAAAACATAGCTTCAAGTAATGAATTTGCTCCAAGTCTGTTTGCTCCATGAACACTAACACAAGCACATTCACCTGCTGCATACAATCCTTTAATTCTATCTTCTTGATTCAACTTCACTCTTCCGTCGTTATCTACTGGAATTCCACCCATAGAATAATGAGCAGTAGCGGCTACCATAATAGGTTCTTTGATCATGTCAAGTCCTAAAAATGTAATAGCTAAATCTCTAAGTTCAGGCAATCTTGCTAATATTTTTTCTTTTCCAAGATGAGTAAGATCAAGATAAACAGCATCTTTATTTGGTCCTACACCTCTGCCTTCAAGTATCTCTTTTGTTATTGAACGACTAACTAAATCTCTAGGTGCCAACTCCAATTTTTCAGGAGCATATTTTTCCATAAATCTTTCACCCTCACTATTGAATAGTTTTCCGCCTTCACCTCTTGCAGCTTCGCTGATAAGGATACCAGTTCCAGCCAATCCTGTTGGATGAAATTGAACAAATTCCATATCTTTTAAGGGCAATCCATGTCTTGCATATATTGATAAACCATCACCAGTATTAGCATGTGCATTTGAATTTATTTTATAAGCTCTTGCATATCCTCCAGTTGCTAACATTACAGCTCTGGCATTAAAAATTGCAGGTTCAAGTGTTCTGATATTATAAGCAACAACTCCATATACATTTTTGTTTTCTTGTATTATATCTGCTACATACCATTCATCCCAATATTCAACACCGTCTCTGTCTGCTTGTTCAAACATTGTTTGAAGCAGTGTCAATCCTGTCCTATCTCTTGCATAACAAGCTCTTGGAAAAGATTGTCCTCCAAAAGGTCTTTGAGCAATAGTTCCGTCATCTTCTCTACTAAAAACAGCTCCCATACTTTCTGCCCATCTAACAGTTTTTGGAGCTCCTTCACACATAAGTTTAACTGCATCTTGATCAGCTAAATAATCACTTCCTTTAATAGTATCAAACATATGAGATTTTATACTATCTTTTTCTTTTAATGCAGCATTTATACCACCTTGAGCAGCCCCAGAATGGCTTCTTAGTGGATGAAGTTTGCTTATAACTGCAACATGCTTCCCATGGCTTTCAATCTCTCTTGCTGCAGCAAGCCCAGCAAGTCCAGCTCCTACTATGATAGCATCATAGTGATATATTGGTATGCTCATATAGCGATCCCTTGTTTTAAAATTTAAAGATATTATACAAATATAAAGTTTAAAATAGACAAAAAGTAACATTTTAAAAACTAAATAAAATTAAAATGTTACAAATTTTCACTTTTTAAGATAAAATCTATTTTACAGTATAATAACACAATAAGTTTAATATAAAAGTAAAATAAAGGGAAATATTTTGAACAAAGAGGATTATTTTATATCACTTTTTAAAAATAAACACATAGGTGATGACGGTGCAGTGGTAGATGAGATGGTTTATTCAAAAGATCTTTTTTGCGAAGATATACATTTTAAAAGAAGATGGATGAGCTTAAAAGAGATAGCCAAAAAAAGTATGCTTGTAAATATTTCGGATGCAATTGTCATGAATGCAAAACCGGTATATGCAATGCTTGGCATAAAAATTCCTAAAAATTTTTCTTATAAAGATATAAAAGAGTTATACCTTGGTTTTGAAGAAATTTGTAAAAAATATAATATTGCAATGATAGGCGGTGATACTATTGCTGGAGATAAACTTGATATATCATTGACTATTATTTCAAAAACAAAAAAACCGATAAAAAGAATTGGCATAAAAAAAGGAGATTTAATAGCTTATACTGGAAGTTTGGGAAGTGTAAGAAAAGATTTGAAAAAACTTTTAAAAAATGAAAAAATATATAAAAAATCAAAATTTATTACCCCTATTTTAAAAGATAAATTTTTTTATAAAGCTTCAAAATTTATTCATTCTGCTTTAGATATATCTGATGGTTTAAGTAAAGATTTATCAAGATTGGGAAAAATAAATAAATTAAATTTTAAATTTTTTAAAAAGATTTCAAAAAATAAGATTTGCAGTGGAGAGGAATACGAAATACTTTTTTCTTTTGATAAAAAATATAAAGATAAAATATTATCTTTATCAAAACAAACAAAAACTCCTGTAACTATTTTTGCAAAGGCAATAAGAGGAAAATTTAAAAACATATGCAAAGAAAATCATTTTTAGAGTGTTTTTTTGAATAAAATATGATATAATATAAAAAACTATATGTAGGGAACAGATTGAATAAATTATATTTTACTACTCATTCGCCGATTAAAGTTCATTTTAGCAAAACTAGTAAGGATTTTGTTGTAGAAGAAGTTCCTTTGTATGAATTTAGTGGAAGTGGAGAACATCTTATTCTTAAAATAAGAAAAAAAGATATGACCACTTGGAAATTGGTGCAAAAAATAAGTGAGATAACAGGTTCTAAAACTAAAGATATAGGCTATGCAGGACTTAAAGATAAAGATGGAATTACAACACAATATATAAGCATATACAAAAAATATGAAGATAAAATTGACCTTATAGAAGATAATAATATAAAAATAATAAGCACAACTTACCACAATAATAAAATAAGAATTGGTCATCTAAAAGGTAACAAATTTTATATAAAATTTAAAAAAGTAAGTTTGATTGATGCTCAAAAGATAGAAAATGCTATAAAAATTATTGCAAAAAATGGACTTCCTAATTATTTTGGTTATCAGCGTTTTGGCACAGAAGGAAATAATTATCAAATAGGAAAAGAGTTACTTTTTGGTAAAACTCATATAAAAAATAGAAAAAAAAGAGATTTTTTTATAAGTGCCTATCAAAGTCATATTTTTAATCTATGGCTTAGCAAAAGAGTTGAAATAAGTAAAATGTGTGAATCATTTAATGCAAAAGAGCTTGAATCAGTTTTTATTTATAATGCAACTTTAATAAAAGAGTTAAAAAAACAACCAAATTTTTTCAAAATATTGCCAGGAGATATACTTCATCATTATCCTCATGGCAAAGCTTTTGAATGTATTGAGTTGGATAATGAAGTTGAAAGATTTAATAAAAAAGATATAACTGTTACTGGAATACTGCCTGGCAATAAAACAAAAAGAGCAACAGGGGAAGCTGGAACAATTGAAAAAGAGTTTCTTAGCGAATGCGAAGAAGTTATCTCTAAAATGAATGGTTCAAGAAGATTTGCATGGATATTTCCTGAAATTTTGGGATATAAGTATAAAAAAGAGGAAGCTTGGTATGAACTTTCATTTTTTTTACCTAAAGGTTCTTATGCTACAGTTTTAGTTGAAGAGATTTTACACAGTTGAAATTTATAAAAATTTAAGGTTTTAGAGTGAAGACAAAAAGATTTATACAAGCTATTTTTTCATTGTTGAATGTTAAAAATCCTTTACATTGTAATTGTATTTTTAAAAGAAAATGTTCGCTTGTGCTTAGACTTACTCAAAATCTTGGAAAACCACATTGTAATTGTGAAAATTATAGTTATAGACTGACCGGCATTTCTCCCCCTTCGATTTTATAATTTTTCATTAACAAAATAAATATTTTTTAAATAAATTAAAATTATAAAGGATATAATTATGCCTCAAAATTGGGTAACAGGTTTTCCAAGAATTGGAGAACAAAGAGAATTAAAAAGAGCTTTAGAGAGCTATTGGGCAAAAAAAAGTGGGGTGAAAGAACTTTTAGAAGTTGCTTCAAGTTTAAGAAAAAGACATTGGGAATATCAAAAAAAAGCAAATATTTCATATATAAGCAGTAATGATTTTTCATTATATGACAATATGCTTGATATGAGTATAACTTTGGGTGCTATTCCAAAGAGATTTAGAGATATAGAAGATCCTCTTTCGAGATATTTTGCAATGGCAAGAGGTTCTAAAAATATAACTGCAATGTCCATGACAAAATGGTTAAATACAAATTATCATTATATTGTGCCAGAATTATCAAAAGAAGATAAATATAAACTTAATATTTCAAAAATAAAAGAAGAATATTTTGAAGCAAAAGAGTGTGGTATAAAATCAAAAATTAATTTAATAGGACCAGTTACATATCTTGCTTTTTCAAGAGCAATTGATTTTGAAAATGTATTTGATGCTTTTGATAAAATCATGCCAATATATGAAGAGCTTATTAGAGAAATTGCAAATTTTGATGAAGAAATAACAGTTCAATTTGATGAACCTTTGTTTGCAAAAGATGTAACTTCAAAAGAATTATCCCTTTTAAAAATTGCTTATGACAGACTTTCTAATATTTCAAACAATATCAAAATTGCAGTAGTAACTTATTTTGAACATTCAAATGAAGCTACAAATATCCTTGTCAATACAAATATTTGGGCATTGGGTGTTGATTTTGTATATGGTGAGGAAAATATTAAAAGCTTGGAGGCTATTAAAAAAAGTGGAAAAACTTTGATAGCTGGTTTGATTGATGGACGAAATGTATGGATAAGCGATATAGAGAAAAAAGTCAATTTTTTAAAAAATATTTCTCAAATTGTCTCCAAAGAAAAAATTATAATTTCAACTTCTTGTTCTTTATTGCATGTTCCTTATACTCTTAAATATGAGAATAAATTGGATGATGAAATTAAAAATTGGATATCATTTGGATTGGAAAAACTTGATGAACTTGACTTAGTAACAAATTTATTTTTTAAAAATGAAAATGATTTGAATGCAAAAGATAAAGAGTTATTGGCTAAAAATAAAAGAGCATTGCATTTTAGAAAAAGTTCTAAAAGAATACACAATAATGAAGTTAAAAACAGGATTAAAAATATAATTTCTATAGAAAGAGAATTGCCTTATAAAGAAAGGATTGAAATACAGAAAAAAATATTAAATCTTCCCGTTTTACCTACAACAACTATTGGTTCTTTTCCTCAAACTTCGGAACTTAGAAAAGTAAGAAGAGATTTTAAAAACAATTTAATATCTTCTGATGAATACACAAAAGAGATAAAAAAATATATTGATGATTGTGTTGCTTTTCAAGAAGAATGTGATTTGGATGTTTTAGTTCATGGTGAGCCAGAAAGAAATGATATGGTTGAATATTTTGGAGAAATGCTTGATGGTTTCGCATTTTCTAAAAATGGATGGGTGCAAAGTTACGGCAGTAGATGTGTTAAACCTCCTTTGCTTTTTGGAGATGTAAGCAGACCTAAGCCTATGAGTGTTGATTGGATAACTTATGCTGCTAGTAAAACTAAAAAACCGATGAAAGGAATGCTGACAGGACCTGTTACAATGCTTAATTGGTCATTTGTAAGAGATGATCAAGGAAGAGACGAAAGTGCAAAACAGATTGCTATTGCTATTGGAGATGAAATAAACGATCTTCAAAAAGCGGGTATAAAAATTATTCAAGTTGACGAAGCAGCTTTTAAAGAGGGATATCCTTTGAGAAAAGCAAAAAGAATAATTTATGAAAAATGGGCTGTTGAGAGTTTTAAAATTTCTACTTCTGTTGCGGAAGCAAAAACACAAATACATACACATATGTGTTATAGTGATTTTAATGATATTATAGAAACTATTGAAGCATTGGATGCCGATGTAATAACTATAGAAACTTCACGAAGTGGTAATAGATTGCTTCAAGTTTTTAAGAAAGTAGGGTATAAAAAAGAGATAGGTCCTGGAGTTTATGATATTCATTCTCCTAGAATTCCAACTGTAAAAGAGATAAAAGAACAAATTTCAAAACTTTTGGAAGTTTTGCCAAAAGAGCAACTTTGGATCAATCCTGATTGTGGTCTAAAAACCAGAAAATGGGAAGAAGTTAAGCCAAGTCTTAAAAATATGGTGGAAGCTGTTAAAAGCTTTAGATAAAATTAGCCGAAGATTTTTCTTCGGCTAACAAAGCACTTTAAATTTAATATTTTTTTTCGTAATTTCATCTTTAAAAAAATTACACCAAGTATCTACTCTTTTTTTATCTTTGTCAGCTATATAAATTTCTACTTTTCTTTTATCGCCAACAAATTTTGGCAATGAAGAAAATTCTAAATCTAAAGGAAGTTCTTTCATAGTGTCTATAAGCTCATTCTCACCTGCAAATACAACAAAATTACAAAAATATTTTTTGTAATTTTTAGGATAAAATTTATCTAATGCTTCAATCACCATGTGATGAGCCATTTCCGGAAAACCAGGAACAAAGAAAAATCTTTCATCTATCCCAAAACCCGGAACTTTATTTACAATATTTTCTAAAAGTAAAGCATTTTTTGGAAGATTTGCCATATTAACTCTGTGGGGATAAGCAGATTGGCCAAATTGATTAATGATAAGTTTCAAAGCTTCTTGATTTTGTTCTATCTTATTGTTTCTAAAAACTTTTGCTGCAGTTTGTCTTGTATAATCATCAGGAGTGCCACCAATCCCTCCAAAACTAAACATAACTGAATTCGGATCATTTTTTACAAGGTTGAAAACATTTTCCATAAAAAGAGGATCATCTTTGATGGTAAAACATGCTTTTTGTTCCCAACCTCTTTTTATTAATTCATTTTTTATAAATTCAAAATGTTTATCTTCTCTTCTTCCATTGAGTATTTCAGTGCCAATAATAACACTATAAAAAACAGGATTTTTTATCATTATAAACCTGCCAATCCTTTTATATATTTTTCCATTTCACTAACAATTTCTTCTATTGTTCTCTCGCCATTAATTTTTTTGAGAAGATTTTTTTTATTATAAAAATCTTGTATCTCTTTTAGAGGATCAGTAAAAACTTTTATTCTATTATTAAATACTTCTTCATTATCATCATCTCCTCTACCTCGCCCCAAAACTCTATCTCTTGCAACTTTTTCACTAACTTCAACTTCTATGACCGAAGTAAGTTTTATATTGTTTTCTTGTTGTAAAATTTTATCAAGTTCTCTCATTTGTTCTACACTTCTTGGGAATCCATCGATCAAAATTATATTTTTATTTGAATTTTTTATAGCATTGACAATAGTATTTATAACTATGTTTAAAGGAACAAGATTACCTTTTGAAGTATATCCTTCTATTGTTTTTCCAAGTTCGCTTTTGCTTGCAATTTCTGCTCTTAGTAAATCTCCGGTTGAATAATGAGCAATAGTTTCACTATTGTGTTCTGCTATAATTTGTGCATCTGTTGTTTTACCGCTTCCTGGTGCTCCAATAATTAAAAATAACTTTTTCATTTTTTTATCCTTTTATTGTTCTGTAGTTGTAATTTTTCTTACTCTAAGTCCCAACTCTTTTAATTGTTCATTATCAACTTCACTAGGTGCATTTGTGAGCAAACATTGTGCTTTTTGTGTTTTTGGAAAAGCGATAACATCTCTTATACTCTCGCTTTTACTCAATAACATAATTAGTCTGTCAAATCCAATAGCAAATCCGCCATGAGGAGGTGCTCCAAATTTTAAAGCTTCAAGCAAAAATCCAAATTTTTGATTTGCTTCTTCGTCTGAAATACCAAGTAATTTAAAAATTTTATTTTGAATTTCTTCTTTATGAATTCTTATGCTTCCGCCTCCCAATTCAACTCCATTTAAAACTATATCATAAGCAATAGAGCTAATATCTTCTATGTCTTGATTGAAGTCTTTTGGCATTGTAAAAGGGTGATGAAGTGCTTTAACTTTTCCTTCTTCTACTTCAAACATTGGAAAATCAACTACCCATATAAATTTAAAAACATCTTGAGGAATTATATTCATCATTTCTGCTAAATAAATTCTAAATCTTCCCATATAATCCAAAACTATTTTTTTATCTCCTGCACCAAAAAATACAACATCGCCTACTTTTAAATCACAAATATTAATAAGTTCAGTCAAATCCTCTTGAGTAAAAAATTTGGTTAATGGTCCTTTTAATCCATCTTCTTTCATTTGAAAATAACCAAGTCCTTTTGCTCCAAATTTTCTAACATATTCTTCAAAACCTTTCATTTGTCTTTTTGAAAAAATATTATCTCCATTTGGAACTTTTAAAGCTTTTATTCTATTTCTTCTTTTATCTTTTGCGATTGAAGTAAAAATTTCATTTGAGCTTTTTTCAAAAATATCAATAACATCAACCATCGATAAATCATATCTTAAATCTGGTTTATCGCTACCATATTTTTCCATAGCTTCGTTATAAGTTATTCTGTCAAAACTTGTTGGTATCTCTTTTTGACAAGCTTTAAAAATATTAAAAAGTAAATTTTCTGCCACCTTCATGATATCTTCTTGGTCACAAAAGCTCATTTCAACATCTATTTGTGTAAATTCTGGTTGTCTGTCTGCTCTTAAATCTTCATCTCTAAAACATTTTGCAATTTGAAAATATTTATCAAATCCCCCTACCATCAAAAGTTGTTTAAAAAGTTGTGGAGATTGAGGAAGTGCATAAAATTCACCATTATGAACACGACTTGGCACTAAATAATCTCTAGCTCCTTCGGGAGTTGATTTTGTTAAAATAGGGGTTTCAACTTCTAAAAAACCAAGTTTGTCTAAAGCATTTCTTGCAGCTATTGAAGCTTTGCTTCTTAATTTAAAAATATCTAAACTTTTTTTAGTTCTAAGTTCCAAATATCTGTATTTTAATCTTATTTCTTCATTTACTTTCTCATCTCCCAAATCAAATGGCATAGGAAGAGATTTATTTTCTATTGTTAAATTTTGAACAATTATTTCTATTTTTCCTGTTTTTAGGTTTGGGTTTTCAAGTCCTTCGCCTCTGTATCTAACTTTTCCACTTGCAATTAAAACAAATTCATCTCTAATGCTATCAGCAATCTTCCAAGCTTCTTCATTATCTTTTGGATCACAAACTAATTGAACAAGTCCTGTTTTGTCTCGTAAATCTATAAAAATTACCCCTCCATGATCTCTTCTGCTATTTACCCATCCGCAAAGTCGAACCTCTTTACCTATATCATTTTCACTAACTTCAGTATTATAATGTGTTCTCAAACTATTTCCTTATTTTTACAAAATTGAAAGAATAATTATATCTAAAATAAGTTAAATATTTTATTACATATTTTGTAACGATGTTACAAGCTCATTATATGTAGTGTTGTTTTTCTTTAAAAGTTCTCCAAAAAGAGCCTCTGAGGCTGACATGCCACCTCTTTTTTCAGCATCAATTAATTGTTTATAAAGAGGAATAATTACTTCTAAAGCTTTTCTTGATGGTTTTCGTCTAACTGAATAATATCCTATTAGATTACCATTTGAATCAATTGAAGGAGTTATGTCGGCAAAAACCCAATAATATCCACCGTCTTTTCTTAAATTTTTTACAAATCCAAAAAATTCTTGCTTGTTTTGTATAAGATCCCAGCACACTTTAAAAGCAATACGAGGCATATCTGGATGTCTTATAATATTATGATTAGCTCCAATAAGCTCCTCATCACTATATAAACACATATCCATAAATATTTGGTTGCAGTAAGTTATAAAACCTTTTGTATCAGTTTTTGAAACAATAAAATCATTTTCATTCATAATTCTTTCATCATTTTTTAAAATTTTTGGTGCATCTAGCTTACTTAATCTTTTTTTGCTCATAAACATTCCTTCAAAAAAATTTGGGTATTATACTATAATATTTTTTAATAGGAAGTAAAAAGTGCAAATTGTAAATATGGATGAAAAAATTAAAAAAATTAAAAAAATGGGTTTAGTGCTAAGACCAAATAGTTACAATCTTTATCCATATTATGAAAAAATTAAAAAAAAGCTTGATGAAAATAAAATAGAATTAATTATTGAAAATAAAAGTGCAATTCTTTTAAATTTAGAAGGTATTGATTTTGATGAAATGTGTAAAAAAAGCGATGTTATTATTTGTGTAGGAGGAGATGGGACTCTTATTTCTGTAAGTAGAAGAAGTTATAAATACAATAAGCCCATTTTGGCAATCAATGCTGGAAAACTTGGTTTTTTGACAGATATAAACTATAATGAAATAGAAAATTTTTTAGATAAACTTTTTAAAAATGAATATAGAATAGATAACAGAATGGTTTTGGATGTAAAATTTAATTCCAAAGAATCGGTAAAAAATGCTATAGCCTTCAATGATGCAGTATTTTCAAGAAAAATGACAGGATGCATGATAAAAATAGATGCTTTTATAGATGAAGATTTATTTAACAGTTATTATGGAGATGGATTGATTATCTCAACTCCTACAGGCTCTACCGCATATAATTTATCTAGTGGTGGACCTGTAGTTTTCCCTCTTACTGAAGCATTGATTCTTACTCCTCTTTGTTCTCATTCATTGACTCAAAGACCTCTTATTTTACCAGTTGATTTTAAAGTAAAAATAAAAAGCGAAGACGATGTGCTTATATCTTTAGATGGACAAGAAAATTATACATTACAAGATTATGATAGCATTGAACTTAGCATTGCTCCAAGAGGTGTAAAATTGATACACAGACTTGATAGAAACTATTTTTCAGTTTTAAAAGAGAAATTAAATTGGGGAGCCTAAATAAATGATAGAAAGATTTTATTTAAAAGATTATATAAGTTTTTCTGAAGTTGATATTGAATTTGAAAATGGTTTAATCCTTTTTAGCGGAGCTAGTGGGGTTGGAAAATCTATACTTTTAAATGCTTTTTTAGGAGTTTTTGCACTGAAAGAGATAAATGCAAAAAGAGCTGAAGTGAGTTTGGATAATGATATAAATCTTCAAAAATATGGATTGGATGATGAAGAGATTAATATTTTCAGATTTTCAAAAGACAAAACTGCAAGATATTTTATAAATGGTAGTCAATTTTCAAAAAAAAATATAAAAGAAATTTCTTCAAATTTTATTGATTATCTTTCTTCAAAATCATATAAAGAGTTTGAAAACAGTAGGATTTTAAAAGTTTTAGATACTATTGAGATAAAAAAAACAAGTGAGCATCAAGAGTTATTAGAAAAATTTAAAGAATCTTTTTTGGAATTTAAAAAAATAGAAAAGAAGTTGAATTTGATAGAAGAAAAAGAAAAAAAAGCTCAAGAAACAAAAGATTTTATATTGTATGAAATAAATAAAATAGAAGAAATAAATCCAAAAATAGGTGAATATGAAGAGTTAATGCAAATAAAAAAATCTTTATCAAAAAAAGAAAAAATTCTTGAAGCAATAGAAAAAGCAAACAATATATTTGAATATGAAAATTATGCTATAGAAGCACTTTCTTTATTAGATGAAGACACTTCTTTCTTGGATGAAAGCTTAAATGATTTAAGAGCAAAATTTGAAAACAGTATAGAAAAATTTAGTGAATTAGATGAGAGTGAAATAGAAAATATTTTAGATAGAATTGAGAAAATATCTTCTTTGATTCAACGATATGGTTCTGTTGAAGAAACTCTAAAATATTTAGAAAATAAAAAGAAAGAGTTAAAACAATACGAAAATTTAGAGTTTGAAAAAGAAGAACTTGAAAAAGAATATATAAAATTGGACAAAAATTCAAAAGAATTAGCTTTAAAAATAAGCAAAAAAAGAGAAGAGGCTTTAAAAGAATTGAATTATAAAATAAATCAATATTTAAAAATGCTTTATCTTGATAATATTACCTTAACTTTAGAGAAAAAAGATTTAGATATAAATGGAATTGATAAAATTTTAATAAAATTATGGGGAGTAGAATTAAGTAAAATAAGTTCTGGTGAATTCAATCGAGTAAGACTTGCTTTTTTGAGTAGTTTTAATGATGAATTGAATATAAATACAAATGGTATTTTGATACTTGATGAAGTTGATGCAAATTTAAGCGGTAAAGAATCAATGAGTATAGCAACAGTGCTTAGAAAATTATCAAAAAATTATCAAATATTTGCAATATCGCATCAGCCTCAATTGACTTCAAAAGCAGATATGCACTTTTTGGTTTATAAAGACAATAAAGAAAGCAAAGTTAGAAAACTTGAAGCTTTTGATGAAAGAGTAAAAGAGTTGGCTAGAATGATTAGCGGAGAAAAAATAGGAGAAGAAGCTATAAAATTTGCAAAAAGTTTACTAGAAAAATAAACACAAGGAATATTTATGTCAAATACATGTAAAAAACAAGTAACTAAAAATTTAAAACCTAAAAATGATAATTTAGAAAAACTAAAAAGGGATTTTCCGCAGTGTTTTGATAAAAATGGAGATTTTGATTTTAAAAAGTTTAAAAAAGAACTATCAAAAAGTGAGATTGACTTTTCAAAAGAATCGTATGGATTAGATTGGCTTGGTAAAAGTTATGCAAGAGTTCTTGCAAGTGATGAAGCGACAACTCTTCTAAAAGAAGATGAAGAGTTTAATAGTAAAGCTGAAAATAAAAACTCTCAAAATCTTCTAATAAAAGGGGATAATTTAGAAGTTTTGAAACATCTCTCAAATGCTTATTATGAAAAAATCAAAATGATTTATATTGACCCTCCATACAATACAGGAAGTGATGGATTTGTATATCAAGATGATAGAAAGTTTAGTGTAGA
>JALUBK010000047.1 GCA_027044945.1 Campylobacterales bacterium | reverse complement strand
TATAATCCTTGCACTTTGCATTCTAGATTGGGTGTTACTTTGGCAGAATTTAAAGAAGAGTTGCTTGATGGAATAGAAGGACTTCATTTTCATGCACTTTGTGAAGAAAATACTACTGCTTTAAAAACAGTTCTTGAAAGTTTTGAAGAGAAATTCGGTAAATATATTCCTAAAATGAAATGGATAAATTTTGGAGGAGGACATCATATAACAAGAGATGATTATGATGTTGAACAATTAATAAAAATAATCAAAGATTTTAAAAAAAGATATAATAATATAGAAATATATCTTGAGCCAGGAGAAGCGGTAGGTTGGCAAAGTGGTGTTTTAGTGGCTTCGGTTATAGATATAGTTCATAATGGAATTGATATAGCCATTCTTGATGTTTCTAATGAGGCACATATGCCAGATACTGTTATTATGCCATATCGTCCCGAAGTAAGAGGTGCAAAAAAAGAGGGCGAAAAAAAATATAATATAAAGCTCGGAGGAAATAGTTGTTTGGCAGGAGATTTTATGGGTATTTATAGTTTTGGCAAACCTTTAAAAATAGATGATAAAGTTATTTTTGAAGATCAAATGCATTATACGATAGTTAAAAATACCACATTTAACGGTGTAAGATTGCCATCACTGGGAATTTTAAGAAAAAATGGAATATTTGAAATCGTAAAAAGCTTTGGTTATGATGATTATAAAAAAAGAAATTAATTTTATTTTTAAGGGCTATATAAAATAAAAAAATAGTATAATATGCAAATTTTAGTTAAGAGGTATAAATGGATATCATTATTGCTGGTGCTGGTGGTGTTGGTTTTAGATTGGCAAAAACATTATGTTTAAAGCACAATGTAACGGTGCTTGATAAAAATGAAGATGCTCTTAGTAGACTTCAAGAAAGTATAGATATATTGGCAATAGTTGGCAATATAGAAAATCCTAAAACTTATGAATTGTTGGTTGATAAAGAATCAGATCTGTTTATAGCAGTAACTGATAGCGATGAAACAAATATTATTTCAACTTTGATTGCAGAAGAAACAATAAATGTAAAAGAAAAAATAATAAGGTTGAGAAATGATTTTTTTGCAAAAAGCACCATAGGTGAAAAGTTGGGTATTACCTCTTCTGTTTTTCCTTTTACATGGACTGCAAAATCAGTAGAATCTTTACTAGAGTTTCCAAAAGCAAATAATGTAAAAAGTTTTCAAGATTTTTCTCAAAAACTTATTTCCGTAAGAGTTGAAATGGCAATTCCAACCGAAGAGATCAATTCTTCTTTTGTAAAAGTTGTTGGAATAGAAAGAGATAAAAACTTTTTTATACCAAGTGATTATGAGACATTGCAAAAAGATGATTTGATTTATCTTATAGGAAATACAAAAAATATAAAAGAAATTTGTTCCAAATTAAATCCTCAAATGCCTACTGATATTAAAAATATAGTTATTTTCGGTGCAGATTTATTGGGAGTGGAGATAGCAAAACTTCTTGCAAATTATGATAATGTTTCTATAAAATTAATAGAAAAAAATTTAAAAAAATGTGAAGATGCATCTGAAATTTTACAAGAAAATGTAGCAGTTATAAATAGTAAATATGGGGAACATCAACTTTTTAAAGAAGAAAATTTAGAAAATGCTGATATGCTTATATCTTCTACCAACAACGATGAACAAAATATCATTAAATGTTTAGAAGCAAAAGAATTTGGTATTAAAAAAGTAGTTGCCGTCAATAATGATTTGGAACATTATGGTTTAATGCATAAACTTGATATTGTTGCGGTGCGAGGACCTAAAACAAATGCTTATTATTCAATCCTCGAAAAAATTAATTCTAGCACAATCGTTTCTCACAGACAATATTGTGGAGGAAAAGGATTATTGCTACTGAGAAAAATATTAAATGATTCTGTTTTATTGGAAAGCATAATAAAACCGTATAAAAAAGAAAATGCTGGTGTTTTTATTATAAAGGGAGATAAGATTCAAGATTTTAATGAGCCTAAAAAAGTTGAAGTTGATGATATTATTGTTGTGTTTGGAAAATATGAAGATGAAGAGGAATTGAAAAAGTGGATAAACTCTCTATAAAAAATATTTTAAAATTTATTTCTATTACAGAAATGGCACTTAGTATTTTTTTCTTTTTGCCTGTCATAATAGGATATATTTATCATGAAAATACTAATGACTTTTTGATATTTGATATTGTTTGTTTATCAATTAGTTCTTTTATTTTTTATTTGCTTAGAAATCATAAAGTTGAACTTAATATAAAAGAGGGGATTTTATCAGTCAATCTTGTTTGGATATTATTAGGATTTATGGGTGCTTTTCCTCTCGTCATATATACACATATTTCTTTAAGTTCTGGTTTTTTTGAAGCAATTAGTGGTTTTACAACAACAGGAGCTACTATTTATAGCGACATAGAGTCGTTGCCAAAAATGATTTTAATGTTAAGATCATTAACTCATTGGCTTGGCGGTATGGGGATTATCGTTTTAGGGGTAGGTCTTTTTTCTCTTATCAATCCAAGTGGCTCTTTAGCCCTTTTTAAAGCAGAATCAACAGGTATAAAAACTGAAAAATTGACACCAAAAATAAAAGATACTGCATTAAGACTTTGGGGTGTTTATGCTTTTATTACTTTGCTTAATGCTATTGCACTTTATGCAGAAGGTATGAATTGGTTTGATGCAATAAATCATGCATTTGCTACTATTTCCACTGGTGGATTTTCTACTAAAAATGCATCTTTAGGTTATTATGATAATAATTCTCTCATTATTTGGACAACAACATTTTTTATGCTTATTTCTGGTATAAATTTTTTAGCTCATTTGCGATTGTTTTATAAAGATGTTAGCGGATATGAAACAGAAGAGGTAATTTGGTATATAAAAATATTTTTAATACTTTCTTTTGCATTATCTCTTGTGCATTATTATGACTCAAAAGATAGCTTGTATTTTTCTTTAACGCATGGATTTTTTACTATTTCTTCTATTCTTACAACAACTGGTTTTGTTACTTTAAACTATGAAACTTGGGGGCATTTAGCTGTTGCAATAATTTTTGTGGCGATGTTTATTGGTGGCAACACTGGATCAACCGCAGGTGGTGTAAAAGTTGTAAGATATGTTGTTTTGTTTAAATCATTATCGGTTGAAATTAAAAAAATACTCTATCCAAATGCAATGTTCAATATTTTTTTAAACGGTAGCAAAATCAAACAAAATGTTTTAAACTCAACGGTTGGTTTTTTTATTCTTTATGTAATTACTAATGCAGTTTTGACTCTTTATCTATATGCTAGAGGATATGATGCTCTTACTTCTATCAGTGCGGCCGCATCTTGTATAGGCAATATAGGTCCTGGTTTTGGAAATGTTGGACCAGTTGATAATTATAGTTTGTTTTCTTGGTTCGATAAAATTATTTTAGCTATTTTTATGATTATAGGAAGGCTTGAATGTTTTACTGTTGTTCTTCTATTTAGTAAAAGATTTTGGAAGAAATTTTAAGTCAATTCTAATTTTTCTTCCAAGGCTTTTTTTGCAACTTTTCGACCTACTTCTATGATTTCTTTAGCATGATAGAATTCATAAAAATCTGCAACATCAAGAGGTATATTTATCATGATATCTGGGCAATATTCTGCAGTTTTATATCCTGTTAATGCGGTTTGCATAATATTAATAGATGTTTGCATAATTTTAAAATAACTTAATTTTTCTGTTTTCTTTTTGCTTTTAGAGATTTTATTTTCAAAATATTTAAAAATACCGCCTACCTCTTTTTCTGTTTCTGCCTTTTTTGCATAAATATTTGGTGTATTTGCATTCAAATTGACACAAATTGTATAATCAGTTATATCACTTATAGTTGGCGAAACTGGCAAAGGATTTAACACTCCCCCATCAATATAATAATAATTGTCTATTTTTTTCGGAGTAAAAATAGTTGGTATAGAAACAGATGCTCTAACGGCATCAGCTAAATTTCCTTTTTGAAACCAAACTTCTTTTTTGGTTGTTATATTTGTAGCGACCGCAGTAAAATTGATAGGTAAATCTTCTATATTGACTTTACCAAATAATTGATCCATATTTTTAAAAACTTTATCTCCTTTGATTATTCCAGATGAGCTAAAAGAAATATCTAAAAGTTTTAAAACATCCAATTTGGTAAGAGTTGTAACCCATTTTTTATATTCATCCAATTTTCCACAAGCAAATAATCCTCCGATAAGGGCACCTATTGATGAGCCTGAAATAGAACTTATGCTTAAACCTTGAGATAATATTTCTTCAATAACTCCGATATGAGCATAACCTCTCGCGCCACCACTTCCTAAAACTAAAGATACTGTTTTCTTTTTCATTTTTTCTCCATTTTTA
>JALUBK010000046.1 GCA_027044945.1 Campylobacterales bacterium | reverse complement strand
CACACATGTTGCCATATTTAAAAGATAAGAAACTGATAATAATAGATCCTTATAAAACAAATCTTAGTTTTAAAGCTGATATATATTTACAAGTAAAACCAAGAGGAGATTTTTATTTAGCTTTATTACTTAGTAGAATATTATATATAACTCAGGGAGAAAATGTTGAGTTTATAAAAAATAAAACAGAAAATTTTGATGATTTTGTAAATCTCTTTGAGAGTTTTCACATGAAAAAATTATCTGAAATGTGTGATATAGCGATAGATAAAGCTTGGGAAATTATTGATCTTATAAAAAACAAAAAAATAGTTTTTTTGGTAGGTATTGGTGTTCAAAAATATTTTATAGGAAATCAAGTTTTAAGAGCTGTTGATTCGTTTGCCGCAATGCTTGGTCTTTTTGGGCAAGAAGGATGTGGCGTGAGCTATCTTGCCAATAGCTTTTACGGATTTAAAAGCAGTATTGCCAAGCTTTCAAAAACAGTAGTTTTGCCTACGGTTGATTTTTCAAAATTTAATATAGTTTTTATACAAGGAGCCAATCCTGCAGTTAGTTTGCCAAATACAAAAAAAGTTATTGAATCTCTTAAAAAAAGTTCATTTGTGGTATATTTTGGGTTGTATGAAAATGAAACTTCAAAACTTGCAGATTTAGTTATACCAGCTGTTGATTTTTTATCTAAAAATGATGTAAAAACAAATTATGGTCATGAGTATATTGGATTGATGACGAAGCAAAAAGATACTTGTAACGGCATAAGCGAATATGAATTTACAAAATATCTTATACAAAAATTTTTTAATGTAAAAATAAAAAGTGAAAAAGATTATATAAAAGAGATAATAGAATCAAATACTGTAAAAAAAGATGGATATTTAATATCCAAAGCATATACAAAAATTCCATATAAAAATAATTTTTTAACCGATAATGGTAAATTTATTTTTTTGGATGATTTTGAAGATGATTTTGAAGATGATTTTAAAGATAATGAAAAATATTTTCTTATTACCAAAAAAAATAAAAATTCTTTAAACAGTAGTTTTAAAATAGATAATTTTTTATATATTCCTCCCTTGCTTGGTTTTAAAGATGATGAAAAAGTAGAACTTGTATCAGATTATGGCAAAGCTGAATTTTTAGTTAAAATTGATATGAATTTGAGAATGGATACTTTAATGTGTCATGCGGGAAATAGATATTATAATTATTTAACTCCTTCAATGTGTTCTTTGAAAGGAAATAATGCAGTTTTTCAAGAGTTAAAAGTTATGCTTAAAAAGGTATAATCTAAATTGATAAGTGTTATTATCCCTACTTTCAATCGTTACTCTCTTTTAAGAAGAGCTATAAAATCAATTTTAAATCAAACTTATAAAGATATAGAAATTATAGTAGTTGATGATGGTTCTGTTGATGAAACCTCCAATATTAAAAATGATTTTAATCTAACATATATTTATCAAAAAAATAGTGGTGTCAGTTGTGCAAGAAATAAAGGTATCAAAAAAGCAAAAGGAGAATGGATAGCTTTTTTAGACAGTGATGATGTTTGGTGTGAAAATAAACTTCAAAAACAATTAAATTTTTTAGAAAAATATCCAACTATAAAATTTTGTCATACAGGAGAAAAATGGATACGAGAAAATAAAGAAATAAAATATCCAAAAAGACTTAAAAAGCCAAATGGATGGTGTTTTTATGATAACTTACAAACTTGTAAAATAGCAGTGAGTAGTGTAATTGTGCATCGTGATATTTTCAAAGAAGTGGGATATTTTGATGAACATTTTAGAGTATGTGAGGATTATGATTTTTGGTTGAGAATAAGTAAAAAATTTGAAATAGGACTTATTGATGAAAAACTTATTACAAAATATGCAGGAGATGATCAACTTTCAAAAACTATCAAATTGATAGATTTATATCATGTAAAATCATTATTGAAATTTGAAAATGATAAAAAAGTGCGAGATGTAATAGAAAAAAAAATAGAAATACTAATGAAAGGTGCAAAAAAATACAACAATCAAAAAGTTATACAATTTTGTCAAAACATTAAGAAAAGGTAAAAACCTCTTCTTAATGTTTTTTTGCTTTGCCTTCTATAATAAATCTGAGTGCATTAAGTTTTATAAAACCTGCAGCATCTTTTTGATTATAAACTTCATCTTCTTCAAAAGTGCAATATGCAGCATTAAAAAGTGAATTTGGAGAATTTCTCCCAACTACAATAACATTTCCTTTATAAAGTTTTAATTTTACTGTCCCATTAACATTTTTTTGAGTTTTGTCTATGGCTGCTTGAAGCATTTCTCTTTCTGGAGAAAACCAAAAACCATTATAAACTAAAGTAGCATATTTTGGCATTATTTCATCTTTGCTATGGGCTTCTTCTCTGTCAAGTGTAATACTTTCTATTGCACGATGAGCCTTTAAAAGAATTGTTCCTCCCGGTGTTTCATAGCAACCTCTGCTTTTCATTCCAACAAATCTATTTTCAACCATATCAACTCTTCCTATGCCATGAGTAGAACCTAAATCATTAAGCTTTTTCAAAAGTTTTCCAGCACTTAAATTTTCACCATTGATGCTAATTGGATCTCCATTTTTAAAACCTATTTCTATATATTCTGGTTTATTTGGTGCAAATTCAAGAGAATTTGTCCATCTCCACATGCTTTCTTCTGGTTCTGCACTTGGGTCTTCTAAGATTCCTCCTTCATAAGAAATATGAAGTAAATTTGCATCCATTGAATATGGTGATTTTTGACCATGTCCTTCTATTGGGATACCATTTTTTTCTGCATAAGCTAAAAGTTTTTCTCTACTGTTTAAATCCCATTCTCTCCAAGGAGCAATAACAGTAAGATTTGGATCATTACTTAAATATCCAAGTTCAAATCTGACTTGATCATTTCCTTTGCCGGTTGCTCCATGACTGACTGCATCAGCTCCTGTTATTTTAGCTATCTCAACTTGTCTTTTTGCTATTAAAGGTCTGGCGATAGAAGTTCCAAGAAGATATTCTCCCTCATAGATAGCATTTGCTCTAAACATTGGAAAAACATAATCTTTAACAAATTCTTCTGTTAAGTCTTCTATAAAAATATTTTCAGGTTTTATACCAAAAGCCAAAGCTTTTTTTCTTGCTGGCTCTACCTCTTCACCTTGTCCTATATCAGCGGTAAAAGTTACAACTTCTGCTTTGTATTCATCTTGAAGCCATTTTACAATTACACTTGTGTCAAGCCCTCCGCTATAAGCCAATACTACTTTTTTTACATCTTTTTTCATTTTTTCTCCAATGGAATTTATTTTAACAATTTTTAAAGTATTAGCAAAGAATTACATTCCTTTCCAATTAGCCTTTTCTATTTGTAAAAATTTTTGTCTTTCTCCTTCGCTCATTATTTTTTCGTCAAATTCGAAAGTTATATTTAAATTTTTTAAAGATTGCGAAACTGAATTTATGAGCATATCTCTTATCGGTATTCCCTCAAATGGCCAAGCAAATGTGGCTGTTACTTTATTTTCTTCAGGAATTATATCTACATTTTGCAGTATACCAAGAGTTGTTAGACTTGCATTAATGGCTGGATGCTGAACTTCTTCAATTATTGAAATAATTTTTGCAAAATCCATATTTTAATCCTTTTGTAATTTTTTGTTCAAAATTATACCATTTTTTAAAAAATTAACAAAATAACTATTTTTTAAACCCATATAAGCACTTTTTATATAAACTTTTTATAAAATACTTATTATGAGAATAGATAAATTTTTAAACAGTGTAAATATTACAAAAAGAAGAGCCATATCAGAGGATATGTGCAAAAGTGGAATTGTTAGTATAAACAATAAAGTTGTAAAACCTGCAAAAGATGTAAAAATAGGAGATATAATAAAGGTAAAATATCTTGAAAAAATAGAAACATATGAAGTTTTGCAAATTCCTACAACTAAAAGTATTCCAAAAAGTAAAAAAGATGAATATGTAAGGAGAATTGATGTTTGATGAAGCGAAAAAAAAATTTGAAGATATTTTTGAAAATAAAATGGATGCCCAGTCAGCTAAAAAATATCTTGTTCAATTATATAAAAAAGGAGAAAGTGCAGAAGAAATTGCGGCTGCAACGGAAGTCATGAGAGAACATTCTATCAAACTTGATATTGATGAAGAATTGAAAGATAAATTGATAGATGTAGTCGGAACAGGAGGAGATAAGAGTAATTCATTTAATATTTCAAGCACTGTTGCGTTGATTTTGCCTTCGTTGGGTTGTGCTGTAGCAAAGCATGGAAACAGAGCAATAACTAGTAAAAGCGGAAGTGCAGATATGTTGGAGGCTTTAGGGATTAATTTAAATCTTGATATAAAAAAACAAGCAATTATGCTAAAAGAGTGTGGATTTACTTTTTTATTTGCTATCAATCATCATCCGGCTATGAAGTATATCATGCCAATTAGAAAAAGCTTAAACCATAGAACAATTTTTAATATTTTGGGGCCATTGACAAATCCGGCAGGAGCTAAAAAATATTTAATTGGTGTATTTAGCAATGAATTTTTAAATAAAATAGTTACAGCTCTTAGTATGCTTGATACAAAATCAGCCATGGCAGTTAGCAGTAGAGATGGATTGGACGAAATTAGTATTTGCGATATAACTTATGCCACAATACTTAAAGACAAAAAAACAAAAGATTTTATTATAGATCCACAAGAACTTGGTTTTAAACTTTATCCAAAAGATACTATAAAAGGTGGAGATTCCAAACAAAATGCTTTGATAACAAAATCCATTTTAAGTGGAAAAGAAAAAGGTGCAAAAAGAGATATCGTTCTTTTAAATAGTGCGGGTGCTTTATATGTAGATGGAAAAGCAAGAGACATGAAAGAGGGTATTGAAATGGCAAAAGAAGCCATAGATAGTGGCAAAGCGATACAAAAACTTCAAGAGATTATTGATATTAGCAATAAATTATGAATAAAATGATTGTAGGAATTAATGAAGTTTGGAAAGTTATAGAAAAACTTCAAAATAGTATAAAAAATCAAAATATTATAGTTTTGCTTCAGGGGGATTTAGGAAGCGGAAAAACTACATTTGTGAAAGAGTATGTAAAATATATTGGTATCAAAGACGAAGTAACAAGTCCTACTTTTTCGTTGCAAAGTGTCTATGGAGATAAAATTTTTCATTATGATGTTTATAATAAAACATTAAATGAATTTTTAGCATTAGGGCTATTTGAAGAGTTTGAAAAAAAAGGTGTTCATTTTGTAGAATGGGGAGATGAAAATCTTGAAAAACTGTTAAAAAAATATGGATTTCAAGTTATAACTGTTCAAATAATTCCAAAAAATCAAAAAAGAGAGTATGTTATAAATGCATAAATTAAAAGTCGATAAAATAGAAAAAATTATAAAAAAAACAAAAATTGTAAATAAAATTTCACTTGAAGTAAATAGTAGAGAAATTGTAGGTCTTTTAGGCCCAAATGGAGCAGGAAAAACAACAATATTTTATATGATTTGTGGACTTATTGAGGCAAATAGTGGGAAGATATATCTTGATAATAAAGATATCTCTTATTTGTCTTTACACAAAAGAGCTAAAGAGGGTATAGGGTATCTTCCGCAAGAATCAAGTATATTTAAAGATTTAAGTGTTGAAGAAAATATTATGCTTGCTTGTGAAGTTATTTATAAAACAAAAGAAGAGGTTGAAAAAAGAACTGAAGAACTTTTAAATCTTTTAAATATAGAGCCTATTAGAAGAAGAAAAGCTCAAAATTTAAGCGGAGGTGAGAGAAGAAGATGTGAGATAGCAAGAGCTTTGTCCTTGAAGCCAAAATTTTTACTTTTAGATGAACCTTTCGCAGGTGTAGATCCTATTGCAATTTTCGATATTCAAGATATTATAAAAGAATTAGTCAAGTTAAAAATAGGTATTTTAATTACTGATCATAATGTGCGGGAAACTCTTTCTATTTGTGATAAAGCTTATGTTATTAAAGATGGTTCTTTGTTAGCAAGTGGAAAATCCGAAGAGATATTCAATAACAAATTAGTTAAAACATATTATTTGGGAAATAATTTTAAACTATAAAAGGTGAATAGTGAAACTTAGGCAAAATCAAAGCAATAAACTTTCTTTTTCCTCAACTCTAAGAAGTTGGTTGCCTATTTTGCAATCAGATATAGAAACCTTAGAAGAAACAATCGAAACTTTTGTAAAAGATAATCCTTTTGTAAATGTAAAATCAGGTTTTGAAAAAAATAAATCTCATACTCATACAGATAAAAGTTGGACGGCAGATGCAATAGAATCTTTAACTTTTTCTAAAAAATCTCTTTATGATATTTTGTATGATCAAATTTCTCCCCCACTTTTTCCTACAAGCAAATCTCAAAATATAGCTTTTGGAATTATAGAAAATATAGATGAAAATGGTTATTTTATTGGAAATATTTCTGCATTGGCTATGCGATATAACTGTAAAAGTGATGAAATTGAAAAAATAAGAAAAAGATTTAGCTATTTAGAACCCATAGGTGTTGGAGCAAAAAATTTAAAAGAAAGTTTTTTGTTTCAATTAAATGATATGGATATAGACAATAATTTATATAAATTAACAAAAAAACTTATACAAGATTTTGAAAATATTGAAACTTATGCCAAAGAAGTTGATTTTAATAAAGCTATTAAAATAATTAAAAAATTTACATCTCCTCCAGCATTGGAATATTTTGAAGAATCAAAACAGATAACTCCTGATATTTTTGTTTTTGAGAAAGAAGATAAAATAGAAATAAAAATCAATAATGACTATTATCCTGAAATTATATTGGACTTAGACGGTGTGGAAATAAAAGAGAAATATGTTCAAGAGAAAATAAAAAGTGCAAAAGATTTGATGGATGCTCTGAAAATGAGAAAAGCAACATTATATAAAATTGGATTAATGATTTTAGAATATCAATATGATTTTTTTAAAGGAGGAGATATAAAACCTATGAGATTAAAGGATTTAGCACAAGAATTAGATAGAAATCCATCGACTATCTCAAGAGCAATTTCAAATAAATATCTTTCTTGCAACAGAGGAATTTTTTTGCTTAAAGATTTTTTTAGCACCGCAATAAATGAAGATATATCAAATACATTGATTAAAGATTTTATTGTTCAACTTATAAAATCAGAAGAAAGAACAAAACCATTAAGTGATAGTAAAATATTAGATAAAATAGAAAAAAAATTTGGTATTAAAATCGTTAGGAGAACTATAACAAAATATAGAAAACAACTTAATATTGCTGGTTCTAGTGAGCGGAAAAAATTATATTTATTATCGTAATTTTCCAAATTCTTTTAAAACTTTTTTTAAATCTTCTTTTGTATCTATTCCGTAACTTTTACTTTTTACTTCTATCATGGCTATCTTTTTATCGAAATATATAGCTCTTAATTGTTCTAGTTTTTCTATGTCTTCCAAAGGAGATTTGGGTAATGTGCAAAATTCTTGAAGAGATTTTTTTGTAAAACCATAAATTCCTATATGTCCAAAATATTTTAAATGTTTTTCTCTATCGTATGGTATTTTGCTTCTTGAAAAATATATAGCATTATTTGAATAATTGGTTATTACTTTAACTAAATTTGGGTCATTTGCTTCTTCGTTTGAAATGATTTTATAACAACTTACCATAAAAATATTTTCTTTGTTTTTTTGAGCAGTTTTTAATCTATTTATAACTTTTTGTATAATATAAGGTTCTATAAAAGGCTCATCTGCTTGAACATTTATGATTATTTCATCATCTTTAAGATTTAATTTCGTGGCGACTTCATTAACCCTATCTGTTCCGCTTTTATGAGAATCACTTGTAATAATCGCTTTATATCCATAACTATTTGCTATTGATATTATCTCTTTTGAATCGGTTGCTATAATTACTTCATCTAACTCTTTTACTTGATTTGCCGTAGCTATCACCATGGGTAATCCATTTATATTTGCCAAAACTTTTCTAGGAAATCTATTGGATGCAAGTCTTGCTGGTATAATTATCATTTTTTAATACCCTTTATGATAAAATTCATTTATTATATCTAAAAGAGGATAAGATTTTGTTTATTTATCAAGAAAAAGATGGTTATTGTTACAATAGTGATACTCTTTTTTTATATGATTTTATTTCAAAACAGAGTTTAAAAGGCGATGTTTTGGATATTGGTTGTGGATGTGGCATATTGGGTTTATTGATAAAAGATAAATTTTTAGTAGATTTAACTGGTATTGATATACAAAAAAATAATATTTTTTTATCAAAAATTAATGCTAAAAATAATCATTTTAAAACAAATTTTATATTTGATGATTTTTTAGAGTATAATTTCGATAAAAAATTTGATTTTATAGTTTCAAATCCTCCTTTTTACAGAAGCGAGAGTCAACAAAGTAATAATTTATCAAAAAAAATAAGCAGGTTTAGTGATTCTATGCCGTTAGAAAAATTTATTGAAAAAAGTAATTTTTTATTAAAACCAAGAGGAAAATTTATTTTTTGTTATGATACTAGTCATGTGCAAGATGTTTTGACAAATCTTGATAAATATAAATTGAGGGTCGAAAAAATGAGATTTATTCATCCTAAAAAAGATAAAAAAGCAACTGTTTTTATGGTGGAAGCTAGGAAAAACTCAAAAAGTTTAACTGAGATTTTACCTCCTTTGATTACTCATGATGGAAAAGATTTTAGTGAAGAAGTCCAAAATATTTATAAAAAAATAGGGTTAAAAAGTTTAAAATGTGAATTAGGAAAACTTGATGAATAATTCAGAAGATAAAATAATAAGAGTTGAAGGATTTGATTATGGATTTGATTCTTTTGCCTGTAAAGAATGTGAAGGTAAATGTTGTGTAGGAGAAAGTGGCTATATATGGGTAACTTCTGAAGAAATTAAGAAAATTTCTGAATTTTTAAAATTAAATGAAAATGAATTTAGACAAAATTACTTAAATAAGGTAAAATACAAGTTTTCAATTAAAGAGGTTTTGATTGGAGGGAGCTATGAGTGCATTTTTTTTGACGATAAAGAGAAAAAATGTCAAATTTATGAAGTAAGACCAAAACAATGTAAAACATTTCCATTTTGGGATTATTTTAAAACACATGAAAAAGAGGTAAGAGAAGAATGTCCAGGTATAGTGTAGTATTTTTGTTAATATTTTTCTTTTTTGCGGGATGTGCTACTAAAGCACCAAATATAAAAAAACAAATTATAAAATCGTATAAATATGAAAACAGATATATTCTTTACGGAAGCATGTTGGCACAAGAGGGCGATTATAAACAAGCAAAAAAATATTTTTATTTACTTTATGAACATACTAAGAAAATCGAATATTTAAAAGAAGCTATAGAATTATCTATCAAAATTAAAGATTTCGACAATGCTGAAATGTATATAAAAGAAGGATTAAAAGATTATCCAAACAATATAAAATTGCAAAAAGAAAATATAAAATATTTATTATATAAAAAGCAATATAAAAAGAGCGAAAAACTTACACTTAAACTTTTAAAAAATAATAAAAGTGAAAAAAATTATGAATTTGCAGGTTTTGTTTTTTTGACAATGAAAAATTATAATCTTGCCCTTAAATTTTTTGAAAGAGCTTATAGTGTTAATTATAATGAAAATATTTTAAGTGTTATTTCGGATATTTTATATAAATATTTGAATAGAAAAAAAGATGCTATTGCATATCTTGAAACACATATCAGACTTATAGGATGTTCGGAAAAAATTTGCCATCAATTACTTGCGATTTATGGACAAGATAATGATATAAACGGATTAATTTCTGTATATGAAAGATTGTATAAAAAAACAAAAAATCCAGAAACTGCTCATAAAATTGTAGAATTATTAATGTATCAAGGAGATAGACAAGGTGCAATAAGATTTTTGAAATATAATGATAATAATGAAAAACTACTTCTTCATGTTTATCTTTCTATGCAAGATTTTAAAAATGCTTACAATGTAGCTAAAAAATTATATATTAAAACAAATAATCTTAATTATTTGGGAAAAATGGCAATATATGAGTTTGAGGGTGCTAAAATAAAAAATAAAAAACTTGTTAAGTCGGTATCGCATAAATTTGAAAAGGTTATTAAAAAAATAAAAAATCCATTATATTTAAACTATTATGGATATATTTTAATTAACTATAACATAAACATAAAAAAAGGTATTAAATTGGTTAAAGAGGCATTGAAAAATAATCCTAATTCTCCATATTATCTTGATTCTTTAGCATGGGGATATTATAAACTTGGTTTATGTAAAAAGGCAGAAAAAATTATTGATAAAGTTTATCAAATGTCTCAAGATAGTGAAGTAAAAAAACATTATAACAAAATCAAAAAATGTATTAGAAAAGAGGAAAAATGATATTGGATGAAATACTTAAAAAAACAAAAGAAGAGTTAAAAAAGAAAAAAAAAGAGTTTTCTATTGATTGGTTGGGACAAAGTTTAGCTTATAATCCTTATGTTCCAAGAGATATAAAACCGTATTTAAGTGCTACAAAAGAGGAACCTTATCGAATTATTGCTGAAGTTAAAAAAGCAAGTCCTAGCAAAGGTGTTATAAAAGAGGATTTTGACCCTCTTGTTATAGCCCAATCTTATGAAAAAGCAGGAGCAAATGCAATTTCTGTTTTGACTGAGCCTTTTTTCTTTCAAGGAAATATAGAATATCTTACAGGTATTAGAAGATATGTTAAAACACCTTTATTAAGAAAAGATTTTATTATAGACAAATATCAACTTGTTGAATCTTTGGTTTATGGAGCTGATTTTGTTTTATTAATTGCAAAAGCTTTGAGTAAAAAAGAGTTAAAAGAATTATTAAATTATGCAAGACATCTTGGTTTAGAGGCTTTGGTGGAAGTTCATGATAAAAAAGATTTGACAAAAGCTATTTATGCAGGAGCCGATATTATAGGTATAAATCATAGAAATTTAGAAACTTTTAAAATGAATATGGAACTTTGTGATCAACTTATACCTTTGATACCAAATAATAAAATAATTGTTGCTGAGAGTGGAATAAATGATAAAGAAACTATTAAGAGGCTTAGTAAAGCAGGAGTTGATGCTTTTTTAATAGGTGAATATTTTATGAGACAAGATGATATAGAAACCAGTTTAAGAGAGTTTAAGGAGGAGTTTTAATGGAATATTTATATGCACCTTGGAGAAGCGAATATGTAACTAAAAAAAAGATAAAAGGTTGTGTTTTTTGTTATATATCAAAACACCCCGAAAATGATGAAGAATCTTTTGTTTTATACAGAGATGAATTTTGTTTTATGGTAATGAATAAATATCCCTATAATCCGGGACATTTTATGATAATTCCTCATTTTCATACTGATGCTATTGAAAATCTTGATGAAAAAATTTGGATTAGAATTTCAAAATTGGCAAGAAAATCAGTCCAAATGATGAAAGAAGGTTTTGGGGCAAAAGGTGTTAATATAGGTATGAATTTGGGAAGTAGTGCCGGAGCAGGTATAGCAGAACATGTGCATCTTCATATAGTTCCAAGATGGGAAAGAGATACGAATTTTATAACCACTATAGGGGAATCTCGAGTTTATTCTACCGAATTTTTACAAGTATTTAAAAAAATAAAAAATATGATACCAAAATATATAAAAAATCTTTCATAATTTTTTTGTAACTGTTTCGTAATTAAAATATGGTATAAAGTGTATAAAATAAAATAAAGGAGGTTTTTGTGACTAAAAAAACAAAAATATTGGCAACAGTAGGACCAGCCAGCGATAGTGTAGAAGTGCTTGAAGGGCTTATTAAGGCTGGAGTTAATGTATTTAGACTTAATTTTAGCCATGGCAACCATGAATACCATTCTAAAGTTTTAAAAAATATTCAAATAGCTGAAAAAAGAGCAAAAAAAGTAATAAGTGTTTTACAAGATATTTGCGGACCGAAGATAAGAGTGGGTGAATTGGAAGAAGATTTTTATTTTAAAAAAGATGATAGATTGATTGTTGAAAGAAAGGATATAATAGGTAAAAAAATTGATGAAAATAATTATGTAATTTCTATCAATCAACCAAAAATTTTAAATTTATTAAAAATTGGAGAATATATTTATCTTTATGATGGAAATATTAAAGCAAAAGTGGTTAAAATAGGCGATTGTATAGAAACAATTATTGAAAATAGTGGAAAACTTTCCTCAAATAAAGGAGTGAATTTTCCAAATACTTTTATAAATATAGATATTATTACTCCAAAAGATAAACTCGATATGAAATGGGGGGCAGAAAACGGTGTAAATTTTGTTGCTATCTCTTTTGTTCAAAATGCAAATGATGTTAAAAAAGCTAAAAAACTTTTAAAAGAGTTTGGTTCAACCGCTCAAGTTATTTCCAAAATAGAAAAATTTGATGCTGTTGAAAATATAGATGAAATTATAAAAATAAGTGATGGAGTTATGGTGGCACGAGGAGATCTTGGTATTGAAGTGCCTTATTATAAAGTTCCTAGCATTCAAAAAAAGATTATAAGAAAAGCAAATGCTGCATCGAAGCCAGTTATAACTGCAACACAAATGCTTTTATCAATGGCAGAAAAAGAGATGGCAACAAGAGCTGAAATAAGTGATGTTGCCAATGCTGTTTTAGATGGAACTGATGCTGTTATGCTTTCAGAGGAGAGTGCTATCGGTAAAGATCCAGTTCATGTTGTAGAAGTTATGGCAAATACTATTAAAGAAACAGAAAGTGTATATCCTTATAACAAATTTGGTAGATATAAATTTTTAGATGATACAGATATAATCTCTTCTGCTACAGCTAAATTGGCAACTGATTTGAAAGTAAAAGCAATAATATCTTTAACAAGTTCAGGAAAATCAGCAAAAAAATTGGCAAGATATAGAATAAAAGAACAAATATATGCAGTAACTCATAATGAAAAAATATCCAAAACTCTTACTTTGGTTTGGGGAGTTGAACCCATCATGACAGTAAAACAAAGAAATTTGGATTTTATGCTTGCAGATGTGTTAAAAAAGGCTTTAAAAGAGAAGATAATAAACTTAAATGAAACATATATAGTAACTGCAGGTTTTCCTACTGGTATAGAAGGAAGCACTAATTTTATTAGAATTTTGAAAAAAGAACAGATTGAAAATTATATTGACTTGACTATATAAAAAATGATTTTTAACTCTTTTTAATTACTTTTAGATAAAATACTGCAATTTTATTTAAGGTTTTATTTATGGTTTTATGCATTGGAATAATATATTTTTTATATATTTTGGCAAAAGTTTATATTTCTATTATGGAAATTGGATATGTTTCTAAGGCAAAAAACATGACACCTGTTATTTTGCCACCAAAAGAATATTTAGAAGCAGCACAATATAGAATATCAAGCGAAAGAATAAATATACTAAACTCTTTGTTTGATTATGTATTATTTATTTTTTGGGTTGGTTTTGGATTAAGATGGTTAAATAATATTATACAAATTGATAATGAGTTACTCAAATCAGTTATTTATGTCGATTTATTTATCACAATCAATTATATATTTTCTCTTCCTTTTGAAATATATTCAAAGTTTTATCTTGATAAAAAATATGGATTTAGCAATATAACTATGAAAATTTTTGCACAAGATTTGATAAAAACAGCTATTATGTTTTATATTGTAGGATCAAGCATTATATATGCTATCAGTTATATTATTCAAACATTTGATATGTGGTGGATATGGGGTTTTGTTTTTATTTTTGCAATAATTCTTATTATAAATTTAATATACCCAACTTTTATAGCACCACTTTTTAATAAATTTATTCCCCTTGAAAATGATGATTTAAAAGAATCTATAGAAAATCTTATGCAAAAAGCAGGATTAAAAAGTAGTGGAATTTTTACAATGGATGCAAGTAAAAGGGATAATAGATTGAATGCTTATTTTGGAGGTTTGGGCAGTTCTAAAAGAGTTGTTCTTTTTGATACACTTATTAAAAAATTAAATAAAAATGAATTACTTGCTGTATTAGGCCATGAATTGGGGCATTTTAAACATAAAGATATAATAAAAAATATTTTCATCATGGGGTTATTGATATTTTTAATGTTTGCAATTTTTGGAAATTTGCCTGTCCAACTTTTCGGTGCTTTTGGCTTGGAAAAAACTCCATATATGCAAATTGTTTTCTTTTTGCTTTTATCTCCTATCGTTGCTTTCATTTTTATGCCAATAATGGGTCTTCTTAGCAGATCAAACGAATATGCAGCAGATGAATATGGAAGTGAATGTGAGAGTCCATCTACTTTGGCAAGTGCTTTAAAAAAATTGGCTACTGAAAATAAAAGTTTTCCAAGATCTCATCCTATCTATATCTTTTTTTATTTTACACATCCTCCGCTTATTAAAAGACTTGAAAAGCTTGGTATGAAAGTTGATTAGTATAAAAGAAGCATTGTTATATGGAACTAAAGAGCTTAAAGATGTCGTGGATAATCCTAAAAAAGAAGCCATGATACTTTTATCTTTTATTTTAAAAAAAGATAATGTATATATTTTTTTGCATGAAAATGATGAATTTAATTTTTTGGATGAATATAAAGAGATTTTAAAAAGAAGAATTGCTTTTGAACCCATAGAATATATAACAAACAGTGTCAGTTTTTATTCAAAACAATTTTTTATAGATAAAGGAGCATTGATACCAAGACCTGAAACAGAACTGCTTATTGATGAAATATTGAAAAATATTGAGAATAAAAATAAAATTTTAAATATAGCAGAAATTGGAATAGGTAGTGGCATTATTTCTATAATATTAGCCTTAAGTTTAAAAAATGCTCATTTTGTTGCAACTGATATTTCAAGTGATGCATTAAAAATTGCAGAAAAAAATATCAATAAATTTCATTTAAAAGATAAAATAGAATTATTTCAAACTTCATATCTTGATAATATTTCTGATAATATAGATATATTGATTTCAAATCCACCATATGTGGCTAATGAATTTAAAATTGATAAATCGCTTGAATATGAACCAAAAGAAGCTATTTTTGGTGGTGAAAAGGGGTATGAAATATATAAAAATATAATCCAAATAGCAAAAGAAAAAAATGTAAAACTTTTATCTTGTGAAATGGGATATGACCAAAAAAAACCAATATCTTTAATACTTCAAGAAAAAGGTTTTAAAAATTTTTATTTTTATAAAGATTTGGCAAAATTGGATAGAGGATTTATTGTAAAAAATCACTCTCTTTTATAGAGAGTGATTAGAGTTGGTTTAAAATAGTAGTATTAATCCATTTGATTTCTTATAAAAGTAGGAATATCGAGTAAATCTTCTTGGCATTCATATCCTCCACTTACTTTTTTCAGTTTATTTATTCTTTCTTTTCTTGCTGTTTCTGCGGGGTCAATTAAAGTTAATTCTTCTTTTTCTTTTTCGCTTTCAAATCCTGTGGCAACTATGGTGATTTTTACTTTGTTTTCAGGCATATTTTCATCAGTTGTTGTTCCAAAAATTACATGAGCATCTTCATCTGCATTATCATATACTATCCCCATGGCTTCGCTTATTTGGCTAAGAGGGCAATTTGGATGAATATTAAAATGAATAAGAACACCTAGTGCTCCATTAATATTCATATTGTCTAGTAGCGGAGATTCTATGGCATTCTTCATGGCTTCTGCAGCTGCATTTTCTCCTTCAAATTCTCCCACTCCAAGAAGTGCCATACCTCTATGGCTCATTACGGTTTGAACATCTGCAAAATCAAGGTTTATATCATTGTTTCCATAAGATAAAACAACTGAACTCATACCTCCAACAGCACGACTTAAAATATTATCAACTATTTTGAAGCTATCTTTTATTCCTAGATTTTTATCTATGATGCTTAAAAGTTTTTCATTTGGTATGACAACTATTGAATCACTCTCTTTTTTTAATTCTTTTAAACCTTCTTCAGCTAACTTAGATCTTCGTCTTCCTTCAAACATAAAAGGTTTTGTTACGACTGATACAGTTAATGCTCCTATCTCTTTTGCTGCTTGTGCTATTATTGGAGCCGCACCTGTTCCTGTCCCTCCTCCAAAACCAGAAGCTATAAAGATGATATCTGCACCTTCTAAAGAACTTCTTATTTCTTCATAGTTTTCAAGAGCTGATTCTCTTCCAATTTCGGGCTTCATTCCAGCTCCCAAACCTTTTGTTGTTTTTTCGCCTAATTGTATTTTTGTTGGAGCAAGTGAAGCATCAAGTGCTTGAGCATCAGTATTGGCAGCAATTAAATCTATACCAGATACACCTTCGCTGATCATATGATTTATCATATTTCCACCACCACCACCAATACCAACAACTTTTATGCAAGCTCCAGTTATTTGTTTTGCTTCTTCTACTTTAAAACCATTCATTTATATACTCCTCAAAATAGTTGTGTTACAGTATTCCAAAATTTAGAAATTTCATTTTTAAATTTATTTTTAAATTTATTTTCGTTTTTTATTTTTATTTTTTTAATATTAGTAATATCGTCTTTTTTTAATTTTGTTTCAAGCTTTACCTCTTGTGTTTCTTCAATAATATTTTGTATATTTTGTGATACTTCCATGATTTCATTTTTATATCTTAATTTTTTGTTTGAATCTATTTCATAAGGTGTAAAGCAACCCCCACCATAAAGGACAAGTCCGACAGCTGTTGAATAAATTGGATCTTTTAAAGCTTCAAACATTCCGCTTAAATTTTTCGGTTTAGCTATTCTCACTGGCATATTATCAAATATCGCTACTGCTAATTCCCTTAAGCCTTCCAATTTTGTAAAACCTCCAGTCAAAATAATACCAGCTCCAATTTGATCTTTAAAGCCACTTTCATCTATGGATTTTGCAAGTATCATAAGTGTTTCTTCAACCCTAGCATATATAACATTTGAAACTATTTCAAGAGAAACTTCGTTTGTGTGATTATCATCCCCTATAAGAGGTAATTCTATAAGTTCGCTACTGATTTTTTTTAAAGATCCATACTTTAGTTTTACTTCTTCCGCAGCACTTAGTGGAGTATGAAGAGCCATAGACAAGTCGTTAGTTATATTATTTGACCCAACTCCTAAAAAATCATTATATCTTATGCTATTGTTTGCATTAATAGCCAAGTTACAAGTAGCTCCTCCTATATCGATAACTCCAGCTCCCAACTCTTTTTCATCTTCATTTAAAACTGCAAGACTTGAAGCATAACTTGTTAAAACAATATTATCAATCTTGATTCCTGCCAATTCTACAGCTTTTTTTAAATTGTTGAGTGAAGTTTTTTGAGCTATTATAATATGAACATGAACTTCTAGTCTATTTCCATTCATTCCAAGAGGATCATCTATAAATTCTTGATTATCTACTTTAAAATTATATGGAAGAAGATGTATTCTTTCGTAATCATTTGGTATATTTGCATTGTGGTCAGCCATCATCATGACTCGATTTATCTCTTTAATTCCTATATCTTTATCTGGAATATTGACTACACCATAACTTTCAACACTTTTTGTGTATGTTCCAGAAATAGAAATAATAACTTGATCTATATTGGTTCCGGCAACTTTTTTGGCTTCTTCCAAAGCATCTTTTATAGTTTTAGAGGCAAGTTCTATATTTGTTATGATGCCTTTTTTAATACCTTTTGATTTGACAAGACCACTACCGACTATTTTTATAGATTCACTGTTTTTTTGAGCAATAATTGCACATATTTTGGTTGAGCCGATATCTATGCCTAAAATGGTTTTACTCAAACTATAGTCCTTTATAATAACTTGTTATTTTGTATTTATTTTTCAAAAATTTAATTAATTTTTGTTTTATCTCTTCTGCTTTAATATTTTTGACATCCCCACTTAAAAATTTTTTGTAAGTTTTAAGCTTATTTTTATCAAGCAACTTTTGTTCCAAAACTTTATATATAATAGCTTTATTGGCAAATATTTCGTATCCGCTTTTTTTGTTTGAGTTAAAAACTTGATTTAAGAAATTTATGGCTTCTATTTCATTTAATCCTTTTATCTTTTTTATATCATCTCTACTTACAAAACCTATATTTGTTCCTTTTGTCCAAGATTTTAAATTTTTCTCTGCATCTTTTTTTAATAAATTCATTTTTAATTCTTGAATATAATCTTGTTTTACATATTTTTTTGCTTCTTTGAAAGTCATTGTTTTAGGATTATTTATTTTTAAAAGTTTTGCAATAACATAAGCATCTTTTACTTTAAAAGGTTTTAGAACTTTTCCAACATTAGCCATTTTTAATTTATTTTGAGGATATATATTGTTATTGATTGTTATGGTTATATTTTCGTCAGGAGTAATTTTTTCTTCTTTGAGTGCGAGATATTTTTTGAGTGCAAATAATTTTCCTTTTTTAAATTGAACATCTTGTATAATTTTATTTTTTGCATCTTTAAAACTTTCTATTTTTCCATCTTTGTTTGTATAATCATATCTATGTATTTTATAGTATTGTTTGCTTTCATTTTCGTCAACTTCTATAAAAGATACTGGAATTTTTATAATACCTAGTTTATATGATTTTGTTGTTAAATATGATTTTTTATTTTGTTCCCAATATTTTTTAAGTTGATTGTTGGTTATTTTTATATTTGAATTGCTTATGGTTATGATTTTTGTTATTAATTTATCTTGCATAAATAAAGAAGCACCAAAAACTTCAATTTCTAATGGAGTTTGAGGAAGATGCAATAAAGCATCAAGTTTGTTGAGTGTTATCTCTTTTCTTAATGAATTTTCATAATCTTTTGGCAATAAATCAACACTTTGTAAAATTCTATAATATTGATCTTTGTTAAAAACTCCATTTTTTTGAAAAGCTTTTGTGTTTTCAAGGGCTTGTTCGACTTCACTGTCCAATGTTGTTAATCCAATCTGATGTGCATAATTTAACAATAATGCATCATCAACAAGTTTTTCAAAAGCTATTTTTTGAAGCCCAATTTTTTTGGCTTTTTCTTCAGTTAAGGCATTATTAGTTTTTTCTTGATAAAAATTATAGATATTTGTATATTCTCTATTTAATTCTGTTTTTGTTATTTTTACATTTCCGACAGTTGCTACCGCTCCAGATTTTTTTGAATTATAGCTATATGCTCCCCATCCAACAAATCCTGCTCCGACAAAAGCAATAGTGCTAATCCAAATAGTAACAACAAGATATTTTCTATGTTTTTGCATCCAAGTAATCATTAAAAATCCTCTATTTTTATATTGTATAAACAAATTTGGTTATAATTCTATATTATTTATTATAAATAGGAGGTTAAATATGGATAATTTGTCTTTAAAAAATAGAGATTTGAGTAATATATGGCATCCTTGCACACAAATGAAAGATCATGAAAGACTTCCTTTAATTCCAATTAAAAGTGCAAAAGGTGTTTATCTTGAAGATTTTGACGGAAATAAATATATTGATGCTATTAGTTCTTGGTGGGTAAATTTATTTGGTCATAGAAATCCATATATAAATCAAAAAATTATAGAACAACTTCAATCATTAGAGCATGTTATTTTTGCAGGTTTTACTCATGAACCCATAGTAAGGTTATCAGAAAGACTTGTAAAGCTAACACCAAAAAATCTAACAAAATGTTTTTATGCTGATAATGGTTCTAGTGCAATAGAAGTTGCTATTAAAATGAGTTTTCATTATAACAAAAATAGAGGTAAAACAAAACCATATTTTGTTTCACTAACAAATGCTTATCATGGAGAAACAATAGGTGCATTATCTTTAGGAGATTTGGGTATATATAAAGAAAGTTATAAAGAAATTTTGATAAAAACAATTAAAACAGAAGTGCCCATTGATAAAAGTGATGAAGCATCTATTGAGGCAGCTAATAAATTAAGAAAACTTTTTGAAAAAAGAGCAAATGAAATTTCAGCTTTTATTGTTGAGCCTCTTGTTCAATGTGCTGGAGGAATGCATATGTATTCTCCATTGTTTTTGAAACTTTCTTATCAGTTGTGTAAAGAATTCGATATACATTTTATAGCAGATGAAATTGCTGTGGGTTTTGGAAGAACAGGAAATATGTTTGCAATACAAAGTGCTGATATAGAGCCTGATTTTATGGCACTTAGCAAAGGTATCACAGGTGGATATCTTCCTTTGTCTGTTGTCATGCTGAGCCAAAAAATATATGATGGTTTTTATTGTGATTATAATTTAAACAAATCTTTTTTGCATTCTCATTCATATACAGGAAATGCTCTTTCTTGTTCTGCGGCAAATGCAGTGCTTGATATTTTTGAAAATGAAAATATTATTGAAAAAAATAGAGAAAAAAGTGAATATATAAATAAAAAATTACAAAATTTCTTAAATTTGGAAAATGTTGAAAGTATTAGACAAACAGGTATGATAGCTGCTATTACAATCAAAGGATATAGTGCAACAGAAAGAATAGGTTTAAAGATTTATGAATATGGATTGAAACACGGAGTTTTACTAAGACCGCTTGGGAATGTAATATATTTTATGCCTCCATACATTATAACTTTTGAAGAGATTGACAAAATGATGAAAGTTGCATTTGATGGTATAAAAGAATTGTTATCATAAGATTTTTTTGATATAATTATAAAAAAATAAAAGGCTACATTTGAAAAGTCCTCATATACCAGTTTTACTAAATGAAGTTGTTGGAGTATTAGGTGATATAAAAGAAGGATATATTATTGATTGCACTCTTGGATATGGAGGGCATAGCGAAGCATTATTAAAATATAATAAAAATATTAAAATTATAGGCATAGATCAGGATAAAGAAGCTATAGAGTTTTCAAAAAAAAGACTTAAAAAATTTCAAGAAAGAGTAATATTTGAAAATGATAAATTTTCTAATGTTGTGCAAAAATATCAAAATAAAAAGATAAAAGGTATTTTAGCTGATATTGGAGTATCATCTTTGCAATTAGATAAAAAAGATAGAGGTTTTGGATTTGATTGCGATGTTCTTGACATGAGAATGGATCAAAGCAATCCACTAAGTGCAGCTGAAGTTGTAAATTCTTATTCAAAAAAACAGTTAGAAGATATTTTTAGAGAATATGGCGAAATACGAGAATATAAAAAAGTAGCAGATATTATATGTAAAAATAGACCTTTTGTAAGTGCTAGAGAATTATCACAGGCAATCGAAAAAAATTTTAAAAAAAGAGGAAGAATACATTCTGCAACATTAGTATTTCAAGCTATTAGAATAGAAGTAAATGATGAATTGGGAGAATTGAATAAATTGCTAAAATCAATAGAAAAATCATCTTTAAATAATTGCAAAGTGGCTATTATATCATTTCATTCTTTGGAAGATAGAATTGTGAAAAGAACATTTAAAGAATGGCAAAAAAGTTGTATTTGTTCTGTTGGTGCTTATAAATGCACTTGCGGAAACAATCATTCTATTGGTCAAATTTTAACAAAAAAACCTATTGTTCCTACAAGCAATGAGATAAAAAATAATCCAAGAAGCAGAAGTGCCAAAATGAGAGTTTTTAATATTGAAAAAGATTAAAGATAAAAAAAATGTTAAATATGATTTGCTTGATGAAGTAGAGCATAGCAGAGGAAAAAGTGAAAAAAATTTAAACATCAAATTATTATTTAGTGTTTTTTTAGTGCTTTTTAGTGTTCTTTTTATAATATTGCCTAAAATTTACCTAAAAAATGAAATTTATTATAATAGCAGAGATATAAGTAAACTATACAATGAGTATAATATATTAAAAGAAGAAAATATAATGCTAAAACGAAAATTGGAATATATCAAGTTTAAAAATCAAGTTTTAGATACAATTTTTTAGGATTGAAATGATAAAAAAATTTATAGCTTTTAGCATTGATAGACCGATTTTAAATCATATTTTTTTAATTTTTTTGTTAATTCTTTCTATCTTTTCATATAATAAAATTCCAAAAGAGATATTTCCTTCATCCACACTTGATGCCATAATTATTACAGGCTCTTATGCTGGTGCTAGTCCTGATATACTTGATAAATTAGTCGTTACAAATATAGAAGATGGAATTAAAAATCTTAGTGGTGTAAGTGATATTGTAACTACTATAAAAAATGGTTTTTTTAGTATCAAAGTTGATCTTAAAAGTGGAACTCAAGTAGTTGATATGTTGAATGATGTAAAAGATGTTATCAGTAATCAAAGAAGATATCTTCCAAGCGACATGAATGAGCCAACTGCAAGAATACTTAAAAAGAGTTTTCCATTAATAACTGTAGCTATATCTTCTAAAACAGCTTCAAGAAAAAATATGTTGGATTTGGCAAAAAATTTAAAAAATAAATTATTTGAAATACCAAATCTTAATAATATATCTATAAGAGGTAATGCAGACACAGAACTTGTTTTTGATATAAACAATCAAAAACTTTTAGCCTATGGATTAAATCAATCATCTGTTATATCTGCATTGTCTGAGCTTAGCTCAATTTTTCCGATAGGAACAATAAAACAAAAAGGTAATCATCTATATGTAAGCACTATTAATGGTGAAAAAAAATTAAATGATATTAAAAACAGTATTATTGATATAAATGGTAAAAAAATTAGAATAAAAGATATAGCAAAAGTATCTTTTAAATTGAGTGATCTGAACGAAGTTTCTCATTTTAATGGAAATCCTAATATATCAATAAATATTCAAAAAGCTAAAAATGGTGATGCTATTAAGCTTGTTAAAAAAATAAAAAATTTACTTAAAGTTTATAAAAAACAATATAAAAATTATGATTTTAATACATATGCTGATACATCTGTATGGATAAGAAATCGTCTTAATGTTGTCATATCCAATATTATTTTTGGAATTATTATGGTAATGCTTGCGGTTTATATTTTTGTCAATGGAAGAATAGCTTTTGTTGTTGGTATAGGAATACCTGTTAGCTTCATGATTGGATTGATAGCTACTAAAATGTTGGGATATTCATTAAATATGCTTTCCTTGCTTGGAGTTTTAATGGCACTTGGTATGTTAGTAGATGAAGCTATAGTTGTTTCGGAAAACATATATAGGCATTTAGAAAATGGAGACGATAGCAAAACCGCAGCAATAAAAGGTGCAAGTGAAATGTTTCCTGCCGTTTTAACATCGACTTCTACAACTATTTTTGCTTTTTTACCACTTTTGCTTATGAGTGGAGAAATGGGAGCTTTTATTAAAATAGTGCCTATTATGATATCTGTTTTACTTTTAAGTTCTCTTTTTGAGGCTTTTTTCTTTTTGCCTTTACATGCGAAAGATTTTTTGAAAGTCCATAAGCAAAAAGATAGAACAAAAAGATTCTGGAATTTTTCTAAAAAAATTTATGCTAAAATTATGCTTATTTCTTTAAAAAATAAAAAAACAGCACTTATGATTTTTTTAATTCCTACTGTATTTTTGACTTTTTATTTAGTAAAATATAGTAAATTTCAACTTTTTCCTGATTTTGATACCACTCAAATTTTTATTAAAGGGAAAGTAAATGTAAATAACAATCTTTTGCAAACACAAAAATTGGTAACAAAAGTAGAAAAAATATTATTAAAAAAATTATCAAAAAATGATGTGGCCTCTATTACATCTATAACAGGCATGGAACTTGATAATAAATTTAGACCTGATATAGCTGAAAATAATTTTCAAATATTTGTAAATTTGCACGAAAGAAAACCAAGTAATTTTTTTAATAAATATATTAATCCTTATCTTTCTCCAGAATATGATAATAGTGACATGAAAAGAACTCATAGTGCTAGAGAAATAGCTAAAGTTATAAAAAAAATTACAAAAAATATAGCTAAAAATAAATCTTATGAAGAATTTAACATTGTAGTTCCTCAAGCAGGAATAATTAAAAGTGATATAGAAATTTCTCTTGCAGGTAAAACAGATAATATTAAAAAAGCGATCAAATTAATCGAACAAAAAATGAATAAAATAGATGGAGTTTTTAATGTTAGTGATGATATGTTAACTGGGGAAAGAGAATTAAAATTAAGAGTAAATAAATATGGACAAAGTTTAGGATTTAATGAAGCTATTATTTCTTCTATATTGAGAGATTTTTTTCAAAAAAGAGAAATAGGGCAAATGTTTAAAGATGGAGATTTAATAAAAATAAAATCTGAAATGATTAATAAAGATAATTTTTCCAAGATAAAGAATTTTATTATTGATATACCTAAAACAAACAAAAGAGTTCGATTGAAAGAAGTTGTTGATTTTATTTTTAAACCTAGTTATACTGAAATTTTTAAAGATAATGGAGAAAGAATAAGAACTGTTTATGGCTCATTAAATAAGAAAAAATTAACTTCATCTGAATTTTTGAGAAATATGCAAACAACTTTTAAAAAAGTTAAAAAACTTGGTGTAAAAATTTATATAAAAGGGGAACAAAAATCTGATAATCAAATTCAAAAAGAGATGGCTGAGGCTGGAATTATAGCAATCTTTTTAATTTTTATAGCACTTGTGTGGATGTTTAATTCAGCTATTTTGTCCCTTATTGTTTTAAGCACAATACCTCTTTCTATTTTAGGAGTCTATATAGGTAATATTATTTTAGGATTAAATATGACAATGCCTGGACTTTTAGGTCTTGTGGGGCTTAGTGGAGTTGTTGTAAATGATGGCATTGTTATGATTGACTTTATTAAAAACAATAAAGATTTACATAAAATAGCTGTTTTGTCTTCGATGAGATTAAGACCTATATTTTTGACATCTATTACAACAGTTTTAGGTCTTATTACACTTATGTTTTTTCCTTCTGGTCAATCAGTTATTTTGCAACCAATGGCAGTAGCTCTTGGATTTGGAGTTGCTTGGTCTACGATATTAAATCTGTTTTATGTTCCTATTTTGTATTCAGTAATATATAGGGTGAAATAAGATATAATTCATATTATCTTATTTTTAAAGGAAGATTTATGTGGTTAGAAGATGAAGATATATTTGGCGGAAAGCCTGAAGATAAATTTTTTGATATTGTTTATAATGCAAATAAAAATTTGGTAAAAAATGAACTTGCCAATAATATTACAAGAACAGCAGCTATGGAACTTATGATAGAAGAAATGATAGAAAAAGATGAAGACAGTGATATTGTTTTGGCAAATTATATTTCAAATAATCAAGATAAAGTAAATGAAAGAGCAAATAATTTATATATTGAATTGACAGGAAATATTTTAACTCAAAATGAATAAAATATTTTTTCTAATATTTTTTTTGTTTTGTTTGACTCAGCCAATTTTAGCAGATAAATATAAATATAAATATAGTTTTGATTTGAAAAAAGATCAAAGCATTAAGATATTTGTATCTTATCGCGATAAAAAAATATTTTTGAGAAATGGGATTTTTACTTTTAGATGGACATTATATAAAAATAATGCCCTTGTTACATTTAGTTCATATCAAAAAGTTAAATCTCAACATGTTCTTTATTTAACAAATATTTTAAATAGTTTTGAAGTTCAACTTATTCCTGCTGGTAATTTACCAAACGACCAAGTATATTTATGGTTGATTTTTTCTAAATTTGATAATAAAGCCAAGAAAGCAAGAATTGATATATATATTAAAGATAATAACAATAAAATTTTGATAAAATCAGTTACGGAAGGAAATTAATGGTTAAAAAAGTAGATGAAATTATAAATATTTTTTTAAAAGATTTGGATTCGGATATTGTTTGTAAATTATTTGCAAATATCTCATCTGGAAAAAAATTAAGAGCAAAATTAATACTTAAAATCGCAGGAGAAAGTGATCAAGCTTTGGCTTTGGCTGCTATTGTTGAAATGATTCAAGTTGCTAGCTTACTTCATGATGATGTTATTGATGATTCTAACACAAGAAGAGGTCAAAAATCAATAAATGCTATTTTTGGAAATAAAACTGCTATTATGCTTGGTGATATACTTTACTCAAAAGCTTATTATGAGCTTAATTCTATTTCAAAAGAAGTTGCAAAAGTTATATCAAATGGTGTTACAGAACTTTCCATAGGTGAACTTTTAGATGTTGAATTGTCAAAAAATTTTAATCCCAATAAAAAATTATATTTTGAAATGATATATAAAAAAACAGCTTCATTGATACAGGCTTCTGCCAAATCCGCAGCAATTATTTCCAAGAAAGATGAAAAAAGTTTTTCTTTGTATGGAAAAAATTTAGGTATAGCTTTTCAAATAATAGATGATATTTTGGATATTACATCTGATTCAAAAACACTTGGAAAACCTGCTTTGCATGATTTTAAAGAGGGGAAGACAACTTTACCATATATTTTGTTGTATGAAAAATTATCAAATAATGATAAACTCAAATTGAAAAAATTATTTAAAAAAGATTTAAATGATAATGAAAAAACTTGGCTTTTGTCAGAAATGAAAAAAAATGGAGTTATTGAAGAGTCTTTAAAAATTGCAAAAGAGTTGGCTTTTGAAGCAAAAGAAAATATAAAAAAGTATAAAAATAAAGATTTGGAAGATATTATAAATAATATGATTCAAAGGTCTTATTAAAAAGGTATTTAAATGAATTATTTGGTAATAAGTTATTCTCATAAAAATTGTGATTTGGAGACCAGAGAGAAATTAGCTTTCAATAGTGATGAAAAAAAAATAGATTTTTCTAATAAAATATTGAAAAATAAAAATATAAACGAAGTTTTATTATTATCTACTTGCAATAGGGTAGAGGTAATTTTAAGTTCAAAAGAGTGTATTGAATCATTAGCACATGTTTTTGAAGTTTTATCTAAAAATTTAAATATTCCAAAAGATATTCTTGAAGAAAAAGCGTTAATTTATGAAGATAGCAGTGCTATTCATCATATATTTTCAGTTGTGTCTTCACTTGATAGTGTTGTTTTGGGTGAAACACAAATCGTAGGGCAAATGAAAAATGCATTTAAATTTAGTTTTGATAATGGCTTTTGTTCACAAAAGATAGCTAGAGTTATGCATTATGCTTTTAGATGTGCAGCAACTGTAAGAAGTAGCACTCAAATATCTTCTGCCGCTATTTCTGTTTCAAGTGTAGCAGTTAATAAGGCAAAAGAATTTTTTGGTAAAACTTTGTCAGGTTTTTCGGCAATAGTGGTGGGAGCCGGAGAAATGAGTAGAATTTGTGCTGAATATCTTTTAAAAAATGGTTCAAATGTTATTATTATAAGCAGAAATCTTCAAAAAGCACAAAAACTTGCAAATGAGCTTGGTGGAACAACAATAGCAGAAGATTTTAGCAAGCTTGAAACTTTTATAAATAAATACAGATTACTCTTTTCTGCAACAAGTGCTGATGACTTTGTTATAAAAAGCAATATGATAAAAGAAGTTGATTTTAAAAGATATTGGTTTGATATAGCTGTTCCAAGAGATATAGAAAATGATTGTAAAAATAAAAATATAAAACTTTTTACAGTTGATGATTTGAAAAATGTAGTTTTGAAAAATAAAACTTGTAGAGAAAAACAAGTAGCCACCGCTTATAAAATAATAGGTAAATTTACTATAGATTTTTTTAAATGGCTACAAACACTTCAGATTGATCCAATTATTAAGAAAATGAGAACTATGGCTAAAAGAAGTGCTCAAAAAGAGCTTGAAAAAGCTATTAAAAAAGGTTACTTGCCAAAAGAATATAAAAATGAAGTAGAGATAATTTTACATCAATCCTTTAATGCTTTTTTGCATAAGCCTACTTGTAATTTAAAAAAAGTAGTTGATGATCCTGAATTTGATACAATAGTGCAATCTTTTCAATATCTTTTTTCCATAAATGAAGATAAAGAAAAAAGAATAAATATGTATAAATGCGAATATCATATGGAGCAAGATATAACAAAACATTCAATAAGAAATGAAGACAAGAAGGAGAATTAAGTGAGATTTTCAAAATTTTATATTCCAACAACCAAACAAGCACCAAATGATGCATTGCTTCCTAGCCATAAATTACTTATACAGGCAGGTTTTATTTCTCAAGTAGGAAGCGGTATTTATAATTTTTTGCCACTTGGAAAAATTGTTTTAGATAAAATAAGAGCAATAGTCAAAAAAGAGTTAGACAAGGCTGGATGTCTTGAGGTGCAACTGGGTTTTGTAACACCTAGTGAGCTTTGGATAGAAAGTGGCAGGTATTTAAAATATGGAAAAGAGTTATTGCGTATTAAAGATAGAAAAAATAATGAATTTGTTTTGAGTCCTACTGCTGAAGAAATGATGGTTGATTTGATAAGAAATAAAGTAAAAAGTTATAAACAATTACCTTTGCATCTTTATCAAATAAATACAAAATTTAGAGATGAAGCTAGACCTAGATTTGGTCTTTTAAGGGGCAGAGAATTTTTGATGGAAGATGGATACAGTTTTCATGAAAATTATGAAGATTTAGATAGAGAATTTGAATTGATGGAGAAAACTTATTCTAAAATTTTTACAAAACTTGGTTTGGATTTTAGGATTGTAGAAGCTGATAGCGGGGCAATAGGAGGAACAGGAAGCAAAGAATTTATGGTTTTGGCACAAAACGGAGAAGATGATATTATTATTTGTGATAATTGCTCGAATGCAGCAAATGTTGAAGTTGCAAAAAGAGAAAAAAGAGTTTCTCCTTATAAGGAAGAGCCAGAAATGGTTCCTGGAAAATTTTATACACCAAATATAAAAACTATAAATGATTTAATTGATTTTTTTAGTATCGAGCCATATTATATAGCTAAAGCTGTTGCAAAAAGAGCTGTTTTTGATGATGCTTCAAGCAAAATTGTTATTTTCTTTTTAAGAGGAGATGATAATCTTGAAGAAACAAAAGGTGCTAATGTTTTAAAAGCTATTGAACTTATTGATGTAAGTGAAGAAGAATTGAAAGAATCAGGTTTAATCCCCGGTTTTATAGGATTGGATGTTAAAAATATAGATATTGTTATTGATATTGATTTAAAAGAACAGGATAATTTAATTTGTGGAGCAAATGAAGTTGATTATCATTTGGTTGGATATTCTTTAAAAGATAAATTTGAAAATAAATTTGCTGATATAGCTGAAGTTCGAGAAGGTGATAAATGTCCAAAATGTGGAGGAATTTTATCAAAAACAAAAGGTATAGAAGTAGGTCATATCTTTAAACTCGGAACCAGATATACAGATCCTTTAAAAGCAAATTTTTTAGATAGGAATGGTAAATCACAACCTTTTATAATGGGAACTTATGGTATTGGAATAAGTAGGCTTGAAGCAGTTATTATAGAACAAAGTCATGATGATAAAGGTTGTATTTGGACAAAAGAAAGTGCTCCTTATATGTTGGATATTATTGTCTCAAACATTAAAAATGAAGATGAACTTAATTTTTCAAATAAATTATATAATGAATTGATAAATTTGGATAAAGAAGTTATAATTGATGACAGAAAAGAGAGATTTGGTTTTAAAATGAAAGATTTTGAATTGATTGGTTTCCCTTATGCCTTGATCGTTGGAAAATCTTTAAAAGATGATAAAGTTGAATTGATTGAAAGAAAAACTTTAAAGAAAACTTTGATAGATAAAGATAAAATTATTGAATTTTTAAAAGGAGTTATATGATTTATTTTTTAATATATCTTTTTTTGGAAATTACAATTACATTAAATATTGCTAAAGAAATCGGATCATTTTACACTTTTTTGGAAGTAATTATATCAGCAATTGCTGGATTTTTGATAATTGGAAATTTAAGAAATACCTTATCAGAAGGTTTTAGGGCAATAGTAGAAAAAAGAATAAGCGAAGAAGAATTTATAAATCTTAATATTTTTTCATTTATAGGTGCAATTTTGTTGATTATTCCAGGATTTTTTAGCGATATTGTTGGAATATTATTTCAGTTTCCTTATATTGCTTTGATGATTACAAAGAAATTTTACAGATTTAAAAAAAATAATAAAAGGAGTGATGATGTCATTGATGTTGAGATTATTGATGATAACAGCAAGTAGTTTTATACTGGCATTTGGTGCCACAGGTAATAATACGGAATTAAAAATAGAAAAGTTTTTATCAAGTTCTATAAGGTCAAATCCAAATATTAAAGTTTTAAGATATAAAATAGTAAAAATTGTAGATGTAAAAAAAATTCCTGGATGGAAAGCTTACATATTAACGATAAATTTAGAGCTTTTAAAACAAAATAATAGAATCATAACTATAAAAGATGTTTTATTTTCAAATGGAAAATATATAAGTCGAGGTTTTGTTAATTTGCAAACAAAAAAAAATATAAAAGATTCTATACTTAATACTTTTTCTATTGCCCCAGATAAGTCATATTATGATAATGAACATTTATTGTATGGTGATAAAAATGCAAAATATAAAGTTTTAGTTTTTAGTGATCCTAACTGTCCTTTTTGTGCAGGTTTTGTTCCTGGTTTGATAAAATTTATTAAAAAACATCCTAAAAATTTTGTATTATATTATTATGATTTGCCTTTAATAATACATCCGACTTCTTCTGTTGTTGTAAAAGCTTTAATAGCAGGAAGAGAAAAAGGATATAAAAATTTATATGAAAAAGTATATGGAGTTGATTTAAACTTAAATACAAAAAATCCAAAAATTATCTTGGATAAATTTAATAAAGATTTACATACAAATATTACATTAAAAGATATACAAAGTAAAAAAGTATTAGATATATATAATAATGATTTGAAAAAATCCAATAAGCTTATGGTAAATGGAACTCCTACAGTATATATTAACGGTAAACTTGATCTTTATAGAAATAAAATAGCAAAGCTCATGAATGAATATAAATGAAGAAAAAATAGTTATAGCAACAAGAGCTAGCGATTTAGCTCTTTGGCAGGCATATTTTGTAAAAAATAAAATAGAAAAACAATTTCCAAATATCAAAGTTGAATTAAATAAAATAACAAGCAGAGGCGATAAAATATTGGATAAGCCTTTAGCTTTAATAGGAGGGAAGGGGCATTTTACCAAAGAGCTTGAAGATGAAATGTTACTCGGAAATGCTGATATAGCGGTCCATTCCCTTAAAGATGTTCCAAGTTTTATGCCTGAGGGATTAGAGCTTGCAGCTATAACAAAAAGAGAAGATCAAAGTGATGTTTTTTTATCTCATAAATATAAAAATTTTAAAGATTTACCAAAAAATGCAATCATAGGAACTACAAGTCTTAGAAGAAGAATGCAAATTAAAGCAATAAGAAATGATTTAATCATGAAAGATTTAAGAGGAAATATAAATACAAGACTTAGAAAATTAAAAGAAGGGCAATATGATGCTATTATTTTGGCTTATATAGGCTTGAAAAGACTTGATTTATTAAAAAATATTCCTTTTGTTGAAAAAATGCCTTTTGAAATAATGACTCCGCCTATGGGACAAGCCTCGTTAGGGATAGAGATATTGAGCAATAATAAAAAAATAAAAGATATTGTTTTGTCATTAAATGACAAAGATACATCTCTTTGTAGCAAAATAGAAAGAGATTTTGTAAGAAATATCGGTGCTGGATGTTCAGCTCCTGTTTCTATCAATGCCAGAATTGAAAACGATGAAATTGTTGTTCGAGCTATGGTTGGATATCCTGATGGAACTCATATAATAAAAGAGAAAATAAGTGCAAAAAAAGATGAATCTTCTGGTTTGGGAATTGTTATTTCAGATTTATTAATAAAAAAAGGTGCTTTGAAAGTTTTAAAAGATGCGGAAAAATTAGCTTTTAAAGATGAAAGAACAGAAAGATTATAAGGGATAGCATGAAAAGAACCATTGAGCTTTTTAAAAAGTATGGATTATTGAGAATTATAGATAAAGAAGTAGATATAGATTTGGAAATTGGACATATCGCTTATATTGAAGTTAAAAAAGATAATTCAAAAGCATTGCTTTTTACCAATGTAATTTCCAAAAAACTTGGCAAGAAATTTAATATGCCAGTTTTAATGAATACTTTTTGTTCATTTGAAGCGACTGAACTTTTATTTGGGAAAAAACCTGATGATATAGCTTCTTTTATAGATGAACTTTTACATTTAAAGCCTCCAAAAGGTTTTTCTAAAAAAATAGAAATGTTTGCAAAGCTTTTTGAATTAAGAAAAGTTTTTCCTAAAAGAGAAAACAAAAGGGGTGTTTGTCAAGAATTTATAAAAAAAGATAATGAAGTAAATCTTTATGATTTACCTATTTTAAAAACTTGGAGTGATGATGGAGGCCCTTTTATCACAATGGGACAAGTTTATACTGTTTCTCTTGATGGCTCAAAACAAAATTTAGGAATGTATAGACTTCAAGTTTATGATAAAAATAGATTGGGTATGCATTGGCAAATTCATAAAGATGGTGCTCACTTTTTTCATGAATATAAAAATGCCGGTAAAAAAATGCCAGTATCAATAGGAATTGGCGGAGATCCTCTTTATATTTGGTGTGGGCAAGCTCCTATGCCAAATGGAATGTTTGAATTAATGCTTTATGGCTTGATTAAAGAAAAAAATCCAAGGCTTGTTAAATCAATAACAAATGATATATATATTCCAAATGATGTAGATATTGTTATAGAAGGCTTTGTCGATCCAACTAAAATGGAAATTGAAGGACCTTTCGGAGATCATACAGGATATTATACTTTAAAAGAACCATATCCTGTAATGGATGTAACTTGTATTACACATAAAAAAAATCCTATTTATCAAGCTACTGTTGTCGGCAAACCTCCTTTGGAGGATAAGTATATGGGGTGGGCAACAGAAAGGATATTTCTTCCGCTTCTAAAAACAACTGCTCCTGAATTGATTGATTATCGTATGCCTGAAAATGGTGTTTTCCATAATCTTATTATAGCAAAAATGAAAACTATGTATCCCGGACATGCAAAGCAATTTATGCATGCTTTTTGGGGAGTAGGGCAGATGAGTTTTGTAAAGCATGCTATTTTTGTTGATGAAAATGCTCCTTCTTTAAGTGATTATGATAAGCTTAGTGATTATATATTAAATAGAATTAGTGTAAAAAATATTCTCATCAGTGAAGGTATTTGCGATGCACTTGATCATTCTTCTCCTGGAAGTTGCTATGGTGGAAAATTGGGAATTGATTGCACTAAAGATAATGTAGATTTTATTTCAAAAGAGATTTTGGATGATTCAAAGCTTTTTGAAAAAATAAATAATTTAGATAATAATGTATCTGAAATAAAACAGTATAAAACTAACACTAAAACCCCAATAACGATTTTAAAAGTCAATAAAACAAAAAATGTTTTAAAAATATATAACAATTTAAAACCTATAAAAAAACATACAAAACTTTTAGTTTTTATTGACAAAGCCAAGAATGATTTAGAAAATATTTATATGCTTGTTTGGCGAATAGTAAATAACATAGATGCTAAAAGAGATATTTTTTTGGAAGAAGAGTTTATAGGGATAGATGCTACAACTAAAAATAATATTGATAATTATACAAGACAATGGCCTGGAGATGTCGAGTGTGACAAAAAAATAATTAAAAAGCTACAAAATAGTAATTTAATAAATGTTGATGATGAATTTTTAAAAAAATTTTATATTTAATTTTTTTATTGTAAAAATTCTTTCATTTGTCTTATTTTTTTCATATCAAGTCTTAATTTATTTTGTTTATTTATTATAATTGTTTTAGCACTATTGACTAATGCTAAAGCAGTTGTTGCATCTTCTAAGTTTTTAAAGACAGGAATCTTTTTTATAACTTTGGACAAACAATAAGTATCTTCATTTATGATTCCTGTCTTTAAAGTGTCGAGCCATTTTTTATCATTAATTGACATTTAATTCTCTCCATGTTTCCAATAATCCTTTTATTACTTTGTTTACTGTTTCTATTTTTTTAAGATCATTGTCTATGTTTGCACTTGCTAAAAGTTCTATTTGATATAAATATAAACCATTTAGGTATTTTCCAACATTTCCTTCTGTAAGATCTAAAGAATTTATAAGTTCTATGAAAATATCAACAGATCTATTGATCCAATATGATTTTTTTTCATAATTTTTTGCCATGATAGCTTTTTTTGTTTGGTAATTAAACCTAAGTATTCCTTCATATAGCATTTCAATTAATCTTTCTTTTGATTCGATTGAAATATTATTTTGAGTATATTCATTATAAGCTAAATTAGAAATCATTTATAATCCTTTAATGTTTTGTTGAAGTATAACTTGCTATTTGCATTTGCAAAGTTTGAGAAGCAGAATCAAAATTTGAAATCATAGTATCATATGCCGCAAATTTTTTTGCCATTATGTCATATTTTTGATTTAAAAAAGCAGTTTGATTACTTTTTTGGGTATTCAAATTTTTTAAACTGTTTTCAAGATAATTTTTATATAAATCAATTTGACTGTTTGGGTCCATAAAAATAGATTTTAATTTATCGTTTAATTTTGGAAAAATTCCTTCACTTGGATGAGTAGAGGTTTCTCCTTCAAAAAAATTTTTAACTTCATTTGGGTTATTGTCTAATTTGTCTTGAAGTATTGAACTATTTAATTCTAAATGCCCTGTCTTGTTTTGTGTAATACCAAAAGTAGATAATGATTCATTATTGCTATCGAGACTAAAAACAACATTGTTAATTTCATTTTTTATACTTCTTATTTGGCTAACACCTTGAAAAATACCAGCTTTTTTAGTATCTGGATCATATTTTGTGGAATCATCAAGGCTATCTATTAGGCTATTATAATTTTTAATAAAATCATTTACTCCATCAATAATACTTTGATTATCTTTTTTTATTTTTATTGTTGTATTTCCGCTGTCTTGCAGTTTTAATGTAACTCCTGTAATTAAATCACTAATATCATTTGAACTTCTTGTTATAGATATTCCATTATAAGTAAAATTAGCATCTTGTGCTCCACTCCCAACTTCGCTTAAACCTAGATCATTTGCAGCAGTTCCTCCACCTGTTGAAGAGACTGTAATAGCATTCTCTGCTCCTGTTTTATCAGACTTGATAACAAGTTTATAAGGATCACTTCCTCCGACATTTAAAATTGAAGCTGATATTGTGCCATTTGATTTATTGTTAATCTGTTCTTCAAGAGATGATATAGTTGTAGTGCTATCTACATTTATATCAAAACTTTCTCCACTTGCAAGTTTAAAGTTTAATGTATCATTACTGCTTGTAAAAGTGCTTGTTTGAGAGCTAAAAGATTTTGATTCTTGTATATCTCGTGTTGCTATATTTGAAACATTCAAATTGATAGTTTGGCTTGGAACACCATTTTCAACTGTTGCAGTTGCAGAAGTTCCAGATATGTCTGTGGTTACTTTTGAATATATATTATCATATGATAATGTGCTAGCTGATTCTTTTAAAGATGCTAATAAAGTTGTTAAAGTATTTAGACTATCCTCTTTTTTTTTCGTAAGAGTTATTTTATCGTCAATGGGCTGAATGATAGCACTTTCATCTGCTTTTTTTAATTTGTCAATAGTGTCGTAGCTAAGAGCTCCTTTACTACCAATTCCTAAACTGCTTAATGCTCCTAAATCACTCATTTATTATCCTTTCTTGTCAAATATCATACCTATAACTTCTTTCATTTTTTCTGCTAGTTGCATTGTTTCTTTTGAGGGTATAGTTCTGATTAATTGTCCTGTGCTTTTTTCTGTAACATCTACAAACATTGTATCAATTTTATCATTAAAACCAAACTTGACATCGATATTCAAAGAACTCATTTGATCGTTTAATTTTTTAACGGTATCGCTTAACTTCTTTTGAATCTCTTTGTTATTTTGTTTTCCTTTAACACTATTAGTGCTATTCGTTTTAGATGCATTTTGTTGTGTTTCTTTTGGCTGTTCTATTTTTGTTGCTTTTGAAGTTTTTGCATAATCATGTCCGTAACTTTGAGCCGAATCAATTTGTTTGCTCACCGCATTAAAAATATCCATTTTCAACTCCTTATCTTATTTATCAAACCATAAATCGTCAAATAAAAAATAAAGTTTAGTTTTATATTTATTAAATTTTTGATAAAATAACAAAAAGGATAAAAAGTGAAGACAAAAATATGAAAATAGCAATATTATGTGATTCATTATTGTTGAAAAATAGTTTGGAAATTTTTTTAAAAGATTATATATCTTCATATAAAAATTGTGATATTGTAATAAGTGATAAAAAAATTGACACAGATAAACTATTGGCTATAATTTCTTCCAATAATAATGCAGATATAAAAAAACCTTTTTCAAAATCGTCTTTATTGATGGATTTGAAAAAAATATATAATCAAAAAAAAGATAATAAAAATAATAAAATAAAAAAATTAGACAATAAAAAGGATAAGAAAAATAAAAAAGATTTGTGGCTTTTGACAAGAAAAATTGATAAATTGACTTTGGATTTTCGAGAAAATCTTATTGACCTTATTAAGGAATTTTATGAAAAATAAATTATATACAACTATATTAAGTGGCAAAAACAAAGGTAGAAAAATTATTTTGCCTTCATTAAAAACAACAAGAAGCACAAAATCAATTATAAAAGAGTCTTATTTTAATACTATTCAATTTGAAATAATTGGTAAAAATTTTTTTGAAGTTTTTGCAGGAAGTGGTTCTATAGGACTGGAAGCTTTCAGTAGAGGTGCTAAAAAAATATATTTTATTGAAAAAGATTTTTCAGCTTTTGAAATATTAAAATTAAATATTGAAAATATGAAATGTGATAATTGTATGGCTATACAAGCAGATAGTTTTAAAGAATTTTCAAAAATAATAAAAAATATTGAAGAAAAAACATATTTTTATTTTGACCCACCATTTGAAATAAGAGAAGGAATGAATGAAATATACAATAAAACTTTTGCTCTTATAAATAATATACCTTTAAATATTTGTGATCTTATCACAATAGAGCACATGAGCAACATAAAAATGCCTAATGAAATTGGAATTTTTCAAAAACAAAAAAGTAAAAAATTTGGTAAAACTACATTAAGTTATTATAAATAAAATTTTTTCTTGGAACACATTTTGCTTCAATCTTTCAATAAAGATTTTGAAGGATAAAAAGTTGAAAAAATTGCTGGTTTATTTTGTATTTGCTCTTCTTCTTTTACATGCTGAAAAAATAGAAAATATTGCAAGTGTTGTTGGAGTTAGAAATAATCAACTTATAGGCTATGGACTTGTTGTCGGCTTAAACGGAACTGGAGATGGTTCCACTTCTGCTTTTACTGTTAGATCATTATCAAATCTTCTTCAAACAGTTAATGTAAAAATAAATCCAAAAGATATCAAATCTAAAAATATTGCCGCAGTTATTGTAACAGCAAAACTTCCTCCTTTTGCAAGACAAGGAGATAAACTTAATGTAATAGTTTCTTCAATAGGAGATGCCAAATCTTTAGAAGGTGGAACTCTTCTTATGACTCCATTAAAAGGTGTTGATGGAAATATATATGCTTTAGCTCAAGGATCTGTGAGTATTGGAGGACGAAATGGAAGAGGAAGAGGAGAATTAAATCATGCTACCGCAGGTAGCATTTTGGGAGGAGCATTAGTAGAAAGAGGTGTTGCTTATGATATATATGATAAAAGATATTTGAAATTATCTTTAAATAAATCTAATTTTCAAACTGCTATTGAAATACAAAATGATTTAAATAAAGAATTTGATGAGAAAGTAGCTTTGGCGATTGACCCAAAAACAATTAAATTAATAAAGCCAGAAAATACTAGTGTTATCTCCTTTATGGCTAAAGTTTTAAATACAAATATTAATTATCAACCAATAGAAAAAGTTGTTATAGATGAAAGAACAGGAACAATAGTCGCAGGGGTTAATATAAAAATAAGTCCTGTTGTTATAACCCATAAGGATATTACTATACAAATTGAACCGGTAAATAAAATACAAAATAATAAAAACAATATCTCAGTAGGTAAAAATATTTCTATTAATACCAATAATAATTTATTACAAATGCAAAAAAATAGTGTAACTGTTGCAAATTTGGCCAGAGCATTACAAAAATTGGGAGCTCAGCCAAAAGATATAATTTCAATTATTGAGGGGATTAAGAGAGCTGGTGCCATTAATGCTGAAGTAGATATTATATAGAATGGAGCAATAAATGAAGATGAAAATAGATAATTATGAAGCTTTACAGGAATTAAACCAAATACCAAATATAGTTAAAACAGATAATGATGCAAAACTGAAAGAAGAAACAAATAAATTTGAAGCAATTTTTATAAAAGAGATATTAGATGTTTCAATAAAAAGCAATAACTCTTTATTTCCAAAAAGTGCAGGGGAAGAGATATATCAGTCAATGTATAATGGTGCTATAAGTAATAAAATGAGCGGTCATTTTGGTTTTAGTAAATTATTATTTAATTATTTAAAGTCCAAAGAAAAAGGTTAATATTTTTTTTAAAAAGTCGATATATAAGGTAACAAAATATATTGATAAAGGATTAAATAATGATTTCAAAAATAGGAGTTGGAAATATTGCTATACAAAATAGCAAAATATCCAATAATAAAAAAAATGAAGAAATTCAAAGAGAAATAAAAAACAAAAATAGTGATAGATTAGAATCTATAAAAAAAAGTATTAAAAATGGAGAATATCAAATAGATATATCAAAAACAGCACAAAAAGTGGCTGATGCTTTGCTTTGATCTCTAATCTTCTCTTTTTTTGCTAAAAACCAAGAGGAGCAAAATAATGATATCTTACTATATAAAAGGTGTTACTAAAAATATTGATGATTTAATTGGGCTTACCAAAGAAGATATCGATGATATAAAAAATGCCAAAAATGAAGCAATATATAATAGAACAAAAATAAAAGATGAAATTATCAGTTTATTTGAAAATAATAAATCTCTTTTAGATAGTGAATTAATTAAATTAATTGAAAAAAATCCAGATAAAGAATTATCTGATTTGCTTGTAAAAAATGAAAAAGAAGATCTCGAAATATTAAAAAACAAATTAAAAGAATTACAGATTTTAAATAAAAATTATGCTAAACTGGTTGTTGCAGTAAATGAATTTTATAGTTCCTTATTTGATAAAATTTTTCCAACTGAAATGGAAAATTATAAAAAAATAAATCCAAAAAGTTTTTCACTTTTAAGAGTGAGTGCATAATGAGTCTTTTTAGTGCACTTGATACTAGCTACACAGGATTAAATGTTTCACAGTTAGAAATGAATGTAACAAGTCAAAATGTTTCCAATGCAAATACAAAAGGATATACAAGAGAAAGAGCGATCTTGAGAGCAAAAACACCTTTGCATAATGTAACTCCTGGCGACATGGGTGCAGGGGTTCAAGCTACACAAATAAAAAGAATTCATAATGAATTTGTTTTTGCAAGGCTTAGAAATAGTTCAAATTCTTTAGAATACAATCAATTTTCAAAAACAACATTAGATAATATTGCAGGATATTTTCCAGATACCGATGGTGTCGGATTGCAAAATGATATAAAAAATTATTTTGATGCTTGGAATTCATTTTCTTCAAATCCAACAAGTTCTGCAAAAAAAACAGCTTTAGCTCAGTCTGCCATGACTTTAAGCAATGATATAAAAGAAACAAGAAACGAGGTTAGAAATTCTCAAGATGCTTTAAATAATCAGCTTAAAATAAATATTGATGAAGTAAATAATATCGGTAAAAAAATTGCTGATTTGAACGGACAAATAGAAAATGTTGAATCAATAAAAGGTAACAATGCAAATGATTTAAGAGATCAAAGAGATAGATTAGAATTATCATTATCTAAACTTTTAAATATTTCTGTTTTTAAAGGAAATTTAAGTAGTGATATGAGTGTAAATCCAAATTTAGTTGATGGAGGAGCAAAATATACTTTAAATATTGCAGGTGAATCATTTATCGATGGAACATCTTTTCATCCTTTAACGATAGACAATAATGGCAACAAAAGTGCTTATTATTCTATTTACCATAAAACAGCAGATGGAACAAAATTTGATATGACTACAAAGATACAGGGTGGAAAAATAGGAGCTATTTTGGATTTGAGAGGAAGAAAACTGGATAGCAAAACCTCTTATCCAGAAGATGGAAAATTGCAAGGCTATATTGATGAGCTGGATAGTTTTGCTAAAGGATTAATACAAAAAACAAATTCTACATATGCAAGTAGTGCTGTTAGCAAAATGATTTCTCCAGAGTTAAATATATCAGCAAATTCTGGATTGTTAAATAATGGATATGGAATTAATAAAGGTAGTTTTGATGTTATAATGTATGATAATAACGGAAATGAAATAGGTAAAAAATCTATTAAAATTGATGAAACTACAACCATGAATGATATAGTTACTCAATTTAATAGTAATACAGATGATAATCATGATAATGATTCTACAGATGATATAGATGATAATTTCAAAGCAGATTATTCTAATAATATATTATCTTTTAATCATACATCAAATAATGAATATAAAATAGCTATAGAAGATAATGGAACTAATTTTGCGGGAGTTACTGGAATAAGTAGTTTTTTTACTGGAGAAAATGCTTCTGATATGGATTTAAAAACTAAATTTAAAAATGATCCTACACAAATAAATGCTTTTAAAGCACCAATAGATGGAAATAATGAATTGGCAAATGATATGACTCAAATACAATATCATGATATATCTTTTGAAAGCAAAGACGGCACAATTATCAATGATAAACCGGACGGTTTTTATAGAAAATTAGCTTCTAAAGTAGCTTTGGATGCCCAAAAAAGTGGAAGAGATACAGATACAAGCAAAGCCGTTTTTAATACAGTAAATAATGAACAGCAATCAATAAGCGGAGTTAATCTTGATGAAGAACTTGCAAATTTAATGAAATATCAAACATCTTATGGTGCAAATGCAAAGGTTATTACAACAATTGATAAGATGTTATCTTCTTTACTTGCTATATGATATGAAAGAATTTCTTGATAATGAATATAATATAAGAAATAATAAAGCAGAATTAAATTTAAACAAATTGGATCCTATTATAGTTGCAAAGAAATATAAAAATGAATTTATTTCTTTGATATGTGCATTGTTTGCTTATGGAAATGTAAAGCAAATAGTAAAATTTTTAAATAGTTTGGATTTTTCTTTACTTGAAGAAAATGAAACAAAAATAAAATTGGAATTAAATAATTTTTATTATAGATTTCAAAGCAATGAAGATTTGATACAATTTTTTATAACACTTAAAAGAGTTAAATCTTTGAGTTCTATTGAAGATATTTTTTATCAAGGATACAAAAAGAATAGACAAATAATTAATGGATTGCAAGAATTATTGGAGTTCTTGTATGATGTGAATTCATATAGATCCAAAGGTTATGAATTTTTACTTGGAAAAATTCCAAAAGATAAAATTAAATCTCCATATAAAAGATGGAATATGTATTTTAGATGGATGGTTAGAAATGATAATATAGATCTTGGATTGTGGAAAAATATAGATAAAAAAGATCTTCTTATTCCTCTAGATACTCATACCTTTAATGTTTCCAAAAAAATTGGCTTATTAAAAAGAAAAACATATGATTTCAAAGCAGTTGTGGAATTAACAAATAAATTAAAAGAATTTGATTCTCATGACCCTGTGAAATATGATTTTGCAATTTATAGATTAGGTCAAGAAAAAATAATTTAATTTACAATATTTTTAGGAACTATTAAATAATATTTTGGTAAAATTACATAACTAATTTTCGAGGATTTAAAAAATGAATGAAGTTTTTACTTTTTTAGGACTCTTTGGACATGGACAAACATATTTGTTTGTTTCTCATGTTGTATTGGCTATATTAATAGTATTGTTTTTGGCAAAAAGTGCAACATCATCTTTGCAAATTATTCCCAAGGGTTTGCAAAATATTATGGAAGCATATTTGAAAGGCATTATTTCTATGGGAACCGATGTAATTGGTAAAAAGTTGGCAAAAAAATATTTACCGCTTGTAGCAACTTTGGGTCTTTTTATATTTGTATCTAATATGATGGAAATCATACCTGGTTTTGAACCTCCTTCAGGTAATATCAATATGACTTTAGCACTAGCCTTAATTGTATTTTTTTATTATAATTTTGAAGGTATCAGAAAAAAAGGTGTTATACATTATTTTGCTCATTTTATGGGGCCTGTTCCTGTTCTTGCTCCATTAATGTTTCCTATAGAAATAGTTTCTCACTTATCAAGAATAATATCTCTTTCATTTAGGCTTTTTGGAAACATAAAAGGAGATGATTTATTTGTTGCTGTTCTCTTGATGCTAGTGCCTTGGATTGCTCCACTTCCAGGCTTCGCTTTAATGAGTTTTTCTGCAATTCTTCAAACATTTATTTTTATGATTTTAACATATGTTTATTTAGCAGGAGCAGTAACTATAAGTGGTGAAACTGAAACTCTTTAATGAAACGATCTTGTTACAACATTTTAATTGATTTTTTACAAGGGTCTTCTTGGGCTCTTGTTATAATAGTATCTGCTTTATTGTTTATTAAAATGTATCCATATGGATTGTTTCTTGCAGTATTTTCTTCTTTTTTTGGAGCTTGTTTAGGGTTATTTTTTGTAATTTTCTTTGAAATAGCTAAACTGCAAATGAAAAAAATAACTCTTTTGGAAGAGCAAATAAAACTTTTAAAAGAGATAAAAGAAAAGCTTTAAAAAAGTCTTTTTAATAGTCTTTAAAAGAAAAAAGTGATAAAATATCCTTTTATTTTAGATAAAGGCTTATATAATGTTTGAAGTTATTATTGGTTTAGAAATTCACATACAATTAAACACAAAAACAAAAATTTTCTGTTCTTGTCCAACATCTTTTGGCGAAAAAGCAAATACAAATGTATGCCCTGTTTGTTTAGGACTTCCTGGTGCTTTGCCAGTATTAAATATGGAAGCAGTAAAAAAAGCTATTAAATTTGGACATGCAGTAAATGCTATTGTCCATAAAAAATCTATTTTTAATAGAAAAAATTATTTTTATCCTGATTTGCCAAAAGGATATCAAATTAGTCAATTTGAAATACCTATAGTGGAAAGTGGAGAGTTGTTTATAGATTTTGACGATGGAAGTAAAAAAAGAATCGGTATTACAAGAGCTCATTTAGAAGAAGATGCTGGTAAAAGTATTCATGAAGAAAATTATAGTAAAATTGATTTGAACCGTGCCGGAACTCCTCTTTTGGAAATAGTAAGTGAGCCTGATATGAGAAGTGCTGATGAAGCCATAAGATATCTTAAAAAACTTCATTCTATAGTTAAATATTTGGATATTAGCGATGCAAATATGCAAGAAGGTTCTTTTAGATGCGATGTTAATGTCTCTATTAGACCCAAAGGTGATAAAAAACTTTATACTAAGGTAGAAATAAAAAATATGAATTCTTTTAGGTTTATTCAAAAAGCCATTGAATATGAAGTTCAAAGACAAATTGAAGCTTGGGAAGATAATATTTATGAAAAAGAAATTGTTCAAGAAACAAGGCTTTTTGATATAGCTTCCGGAAAAACTAAAAGTATGAGAGGCAAAGAAGACAGTGCTGAATATAGATATTTTCCTGAGCCTGATTTATTGCCAGTTGAATTAAGTAATGAAATAATAGAAGATGGTAAAAATATACCTGAACTTCCAGATGAAAAAAAAGACAGATATGTAAAAGATTTTAAAATAAAAGAATGCGATGCTGTTATAATCACTTCATTATTGTCTGTGGCTAATTTTTTTGAAGAGATGATAAAAGAAGGAGCCAGTCCTAAAAATAGTGTTACTTGGCTTATAGTAGAACTTCAAGGAAGATTGAAAAATGGTTTAAATATAGAAACATCGCCAGTAAATGCTAAAAAATTAGCAACTTTAGTAAAAAGAATTGAAGATAATACAATAAGTGGAAAAGCCGCAAAAGATGTTCTTGATTATCTAATGGAGAATGATGAAAGTGTTGATAATGTTATAGAAAAACTTGGACTAAAACAAGTTAGCGATGAAGATTCGCTTTTTTCTATCATAGATAAAATACTTGAAAATAATTTGGATAAGGTAGCTGAATACAAAGCTGGTAAAGAAAAACTTTTAGGTTTTTTTGTTGGACAGTGCATGAAGGCAAGTCATGGGAAAGCAAATCCAGCTAAAATAAATCAATTATTAAAAAAGAGACTTACTTGAATAAAATAACTAAAATTTTAGTCAATTTATCATTTTTTTTAAATGATTCAGTTAAATACAATAAAATAAAAAAATCATGCAAAAAAATACTTGAAGACCAAAATTATAAATATGGTAGATATTTTAATTATTTTATGATATTTTTAATTATATCTAGTGTTGGTATTGTCATAGATGAAGTCAAACATCCACTTGAACATTGGCTAGTTTTTTATGATTTGTATATTGTTACAAGTGTTTTTATTGTAGAATATAGTGCAAGATTTTGGGTATATAACGATATACATAAAATAATTATAGAAGAGTTTCAAGATAGTTTATTTCTTGAAAAAAAATTTAATATTTTTGAAGTTGTCAATAAAATAATAGCCAAAAAAATAGAATATATACTTTCTCCTTTAGCTGTTATAGATATATTAGCAATAATTCCAAGTTTCCGTGAGTTTAGGATACTTAGAATTTTTATCCTTTTTAGAGCATTTAAGCTTCTTAGATATTCTAACAATATAACACATTTTATGAGAATTTTATCCTCAAAAAAATCAGAACTTTTGATGATTGTTTTTCTTTTTTTGTTTGCCATATTTATTTCAGGAGTTAGTATATATGTATTTGAGGCACATATTAATCCTCATATAAAAACTATTTATGATGCATTTTATTGGTCTTTGATAACTATAACATCAGTTGGTTATGGTGATATTGTGCCTGTAAGTAGCGAAGGTAGAAGTGTCGCAGCTATTATTGTTTTTATTGGCATAGGTCTTGTTGCTTTGGCTACATCTATTATTGTATCAGCTTTTAATGAAAATGATGAAGAACTAAAAGCTGATAAAATCAAAGGATTAATAGATAAATTTTCAAATTATTATCTTATATGTGGATATAGTCATTTGGCTGAATTATTGGCTGTAAGATTAAAAACATCAGGTGATGATTTTATTATTATAGACAATGACTCCGAAAGAGTTGAAAAGGCTACAAAAGATGGGTATTTTGCTTATAAAGCTGATGCCAGTAAAAAAAATGTATTACTTGAGTTACAGATGAGTCAAAAAGCTTTGGCGGTTATAACATTAGCACATGATGATATACAAAATATTTTTATATCATTAAGTGTTAGAAGTTTATCAAAAAGTATAATGTTGATTTCTAGAATGAGGCATAAACATTCTTATAAAAAATTAAAACTTGCAGGTGTTGATAAAATTATTTCTGCAGTTAATATGTCTTCCATGCTTATTTCTACTCTTATTAATAAACCTTTGGCTATAGAAGCAATTAATAGCATATTGTCAGGGAAAAAAAATGCAAGATGCGAAGAGATAATTATATATAAAGATTCTCCTTTGACAGGTAAGAAAATAGGTGAAATTAATATGGATTTTTATAAATTGATACTTTTGGGAGTATCCAAAAAATATGATATGATAAGAGACTTTATATTTAATCCAAAGGATGATTTTGTTTTAAATGAAGGAGATATTTTGGTTGTTTTGGGATATAATATTAGTATTTCAAATTTTAAAAATGTTATGAAAAAAAGAAGTATAAGATATGCAAGAAACAAAAGATAGCATTTTGCTTTTTGGATATAAGAAATATGGAGAAAAGATAGCCATATCTCTTGAAAAAAATAATTATCAAGTTATAGTTGCTGATAATAATAAAGAAAGCATAGAAAAAGCTTTGAAAAATGGACATAAAGCTTATTATATAGATATAGAAAATGATGAAGATATAGTGCAAATACTTGTTTCTTATACTTTTAGCCATGTTCTTTGTGCTATGGATAATGATGAAGAAAATATATATCTTGCGATTACTATGAAATCTATTGATAGCGATATGAATATTGTTTCTATATGTCAATCTAAAGATAGTGAACAAAAATTGGAACTTGCTGGTGTTAAAAGTATTTTAAATACTCTTGAATCAACTGCTCAAAATATATTTCATCTTTTAAAAAATCCTGTTATGATAGAAGCTATTGAAAATATTTTATATTTTAATTCTGATATTGACTTTGTTGAGTTTGAAGTTCCAGAAAATTCTTTTTTAAGTGGAAAATTTATAAAAGAGATAGATTTTAAACAACAATTTAATATAATTTTGTTAGGTTTAGTTGAAAATACCTCTGTTGATAAATTTGTATTTGCTACAAAAGGTATTAATCATAAAATAGATGCCAAAGACATTCTTTTATTGATTGGCTTAAAAGATGACTTGGATAATTTTAGAGAAAAATTACTGCAAAGTGTTATGGAGAATTAAATGAATATAGGTGTAATAGGAGCGGGTAAATGGGGACAAGCATTGCATTTTTCTTTTTTAGAAAATCATAATTCTTTTATAACATCAAGAACCAAAAGAGATATTAAAAATTTTACGACATTGGAAAAAGTTTTACAAATAGAATATCTTGTGTTTGCTTTGTCAGCACAACATGCAAGAGAATGGATGAAAAAAAATTTCAAATGGACAAATCAAAAAATTTTAGTTGCATCTAAAGGCATAGAATCAAATAGCGGTAAATTTTTGAATGAAATTTTTAGTGAATTTTTACCAAAAGATAATTTAGCATTTATTTCTGGACCTTCTTTTGCATCGGAAGTTGTTAAAAAACTTCCTACAGCATTAGTTATTAGTTCTAAAAATAGAAAATTATCTTCAAAATTTAGTGCTTTTTTCCCAAAATATATCAAAACTTATATTGATGATGATGTAATAGGAGCCGAAATAGCAGGAGCTTATAAAAATGTTTTGGCAATTGCGAGTGGTATTTGTGATGGATTAAAACTTGGAAATAATGCAAGAGCCAGTCTAATTTCAAGAGGTTTGGTTGAAATGAGTAGGTTTGGTAAAATTTTTAATGCAAAAGAAAATACATTTTTGGGTTTAAGTGGATCAGGAGATCTATTTTTAACTGCAAGTAGTGAACTTTCTAGAAATTATAGAGTTGGAAAATTTTTGGCGCAAAATGAGAAACTTGAAAATATTTTAAAAAATTTAGGAGAAGTTGCTGAAGGTGTTGCAACATCAAAAGCTATATATAAAATTTCTATTGAAAAAAATATTTATACTCCTATAGCTTTTGAAGTATATAAAATACTAGAAGGAAAATCTCCACTTCAAAGTTTAAATGATTTGTTAAAATCTTAGAAGTTGATTGTAGATAATAATGGTAGATATTATTTAAATAAAATAGAACCTAATCTTAACATATTTGAACCACATTTTATGGCCAATTCAAAATCATTACTCATTCCCATAGAGCAAATTTTTGCTCCATCTTTTTTAAGATTTTCAAATATTTTATAACTTATTTCAAAACTTTTTTGTATCTCTTTTTGATCATTTGTGTGTGCACCTATGCTCATGATGCCTTTTAAATTAATATTTGGACATTCTTCTTTAATTTGATAATATATATCGATAGCATTTTCGGGCATAACTCCTGCTTTGGACTCTTCTTTTGCACTATTTATTTGAAGTAAAGTATTTAATGTAATATTTTTTATTTTAGCTCTTTTGTTGATCTCTTTAGCCAATTCTAAACTATCACAAGATTGACAAAGAATAGGGTGCAAATCAAGTAAAGCATTTATTTTATTTTTCTGTAATCTGCCTATAAAATGCCAAGCTAAAGGTAAATTTTCCAAATCAATCATTTTTTGTTTTAAATCCTGAACTTTATTTTCGCCAAAAGCTCTTTGTCCAATATGGTAAAAATTTTTTATATCATCAGAAGTGCTATATTTACTAACGGCTACTATATCAATGATATTATATTCATTTGTTTGAATTCTTGCTTTTTCTATTTTTTTTAAAACATTATCAAATTTTTCTTCATATTTATTCATTTTAAACCCCTATTTTATTATTCTATTTATATCATTATAGGTTGAAAATATCATTAAACTTAATAAAAATGCCCAACCTACATAAGTCAATCTAATAAAAATTTTTTCACTTGGTGCTTTGTTGAAAATAATTTCATATAAATTAAACATTATATGTCCACCATCAAGCGCAGGAATAGGAAATAAATTTAATATTCCAAGATTGACTGAAATCAAAGCCGTCAATCCCAAAAGAGCGACTATTCCTGTATTTACAGCTTCAGAAGTTATTTTAACTATAGATATAACTCCTCCCATATCTTTTGCAGGAACGATGCCTTGAATCATTTTTTTTAAACCTTGAAGTATAAAAGTTGATGCTCTCAAAGTTTCATTATATGCAAAACTTATTGATTTAAAAAATGAATATTTAATTTTAACAGTTTTACCAGTAGGTAAAATTCCAATTATTTTTCTCTTTGTCTTTTCATTGAAAATTGTTTTTGTCTCTTCCATTTTAGGGAATAATATTTTTTTAAAAATAGTATTATTTCTTTCTATTGATAAAGTAATTTTATTATTTTTTGATGTTTCAATAGCTTTTTTAATATCATTCCAAGTTGTTATTTTGATATTATTGATTTGCAATATTCTATCATTTTTTTGTAATTTTGCATTATATGCAGGAGAATTTAACTCTACTTTTCCTATTATTGGAGCCAATCTGCTTATGCCTATATTTCCTATAACAATATAAAGTAAAAAAGCCAATAAAAAATTTGCACCTGGACCAGCTAATAAAATAGCAATTCTTTGCAAAGGTGTTTTTGAATTATAACTGTCTTTATCAAAACTTTTTTTTGTAGGATCTGTGTCATTTTGCCCTTTCATTTGCACATATCCACCAAGTGGAATAGCACTAATGCAATATTGTGTTCCTTTAAAATTTTTTTTGATAATTTTTTTACCAAATCCTATGCTAAAAACTTCGATTTTTACTCCAAAAAATTTTGCAACCAAAAAATGACCAAGTTCATGAAAAAAAATCAAAAATGATAAAATAAATAGTGATATTAAAAAATTCATTTAACTCTCTTTTATATATAAAAATATATATTCAAAACCGGAATAAATAGTTGCAAAAACAGCTATCCATAAAAGGATAGAGCCATAAGGCCAATTCATCATTAAAAATCCTATGGCAAACATTTGAGTAACTGTTTTTATTTTACCAAAAATAGAAGCTTTCACACTTTTGTTTTCACTTGCCATGATTACTCTTAATCCCGTTACAAAAAACTCTCTGACAAGTATTATAAAAATAGCCCAAGGACTAGCTCTGTCTATATACATAAGCCCTAACAATGCACCCAAAATGAGCATTTTGTCTGCAAGAGGATCTAATATAGCACCCAATTTAGTTATTTGATTCCAACTTCTAGCAATATATCCATCAAAAAAATCAGTTATACTGGCGATTACAAATAAAAGTGCAGTAAAATAGTCAATCCAACTCGGATCTATATTTTTAAACATAGATAAATTTCTATCTACTAATAAAAAAAACATTATTGGAGCTATACATATACGACAAAAAGCTAAAATATTAGGTAAATTCAAAAGTTTTTCCTGTTTATTATTTAAAAGTTGTTCCACCATCTATGATAAGTGTTTGACCTGTTATCCAATTAGCCTTTTCGCTACACAAAAAAAGACAAGCTCCAGCCATATCTTCTGGTTTTCCCATTCTTCCTAGAGATGAAAGTTCTTCGGTTTTTTCTTTAACTTCTTTATAATTTACAAATGCTTTTAATGCATCTGTATCTATTGGTCCTCCACTGACTGCATTGACTCTTATGCCCATTGCCCCAAGTTCTACTGCTCCATATCTTACCATTGCTTCTACTGCTGCTTTATTTGTTCCATGTCCTGCATAATTATCAATATATACTAAATTTCCTGTGCTGCTTATAGATATGATACTGCCTTTGCCTATTTTTTGCATTCTTTTTGCAGCTTCTTGTGCTCCAATGACAAAAGCAATGACAGTTGCTGTGTAAATATTGTTAAGACCTCTAGGCTTTAATCTCATGAATTTACCATATCCTCCAACAACAGCTCTGCCGGAAATAATAGCATTTGAAATAAAAAAATGAATTTGTGAAAAATCTTCATCAATTTGTTTAAAAATATCTTTATAAGTTTCAGGTTCTAAAATATTAAGTTTATAGTATTTAGCTTTTATGTTATATTTTTTTTCTAAATCTTTAACAATATCTTTTGCTATATCTTCATTTGAATTATATGTAAAAGCTATATTTGCTCCTGCTTTTGCAAACTCATAAACTATTGCTTTTCCTATTCCTCTAGTTCCGCCACTTATAACTAATGTTTTTCCTTTTATACTGCATTCAACACTCATTAAAATCCTTCAATATTATATTCACTCATAACTTTTTCTATTCTTACCAAATTTTTATTACTAGGCATTGTCAAAGGAAGTCGATATTCTAAAGTGTCTATTAATCCCGCTATATACATCGCCGCTTTTATTGGAATTGGATTGCTTTCTATAAAAAGTATTTTATTGATATGATATAATTTATCATTTATCTCTTTAGCTTTTTCAAAATTGCCTTCTAAAGCACTATGAACCATTTCGCTTTTTAGTTTTGGAAGTAAATTGGCAGTAACAGATATAATTCCTCTTGCCCCATTAGCAAGCATTGGATAATCTATTGGATCATCACCACAAAATAGATACAAATCTTCTCTCTCGCTAAGTAAATTAACAGCTCTGTCTATCGATCCTGTGGCTTCTTTGACAGCAAATATATTTGGAACATCATCATAAAGTCTAAAAATCGTTTCAGGCAATAAATCAACTCCTGTTCTGCTTGGAACATTATAAAGAACGGTCGGTATGTCAACCGCATTGGCTATAGTTTTATAATGTTGATATAATCCTTCCTGAGTTGGTTTATTGTAATAAGGTGTTACAGAAAGAATACCATCAGCTCCTTGTAGTTGAGCAAATTTTGCTAAGTCAATTGCTTCTGCTGTTGCATTACTTCCAGCTCCAGCTAAAACTTTTACATTTGTATTTTTACAAATATTTACAGCTATTTCTATACATCTTTTATGTTCTTTGTGAGTGAGCGTGGCACTTTCTCCGGTTGTTCCAACTGGAACAACAACATCAATACCATTTTTTATCTGTCTTCTTATTAATTTTTCATAAGAAACTTCATCAAGTTTTCCATCTTTAAATGGTGTTATTAAAGCTGTCATAGCTCCTTGAAAATATTTCATTTAGTATCCTTTTTTAATATTATTGTTGTTCTATTGCTTTTGATAAAATATTTATTCGCAATCTGTTTTATTTCTTCCAAATTCAATTTATTTATATTGCTTTCGTATTCCAATAAAGGCTCTATATCACCTTTTGCAAAATAACTTCCAAATAAAGAAGCTACACTTGAAGAGCTTTCAAGTGAATAAATAAAATCAGCTTTTGTGTTAATTTTTATCTTTTCGAGTTCTTTTTGCGTAATATTACCATTTTTTATCTTGTTTATCTCTTTTAATATATCTTTTTGAACATTTTTTGCATTAATTTCAGGATTGCAAACAGCTAAAATTATAAAAACACCAGGATATTTATTTATCATGTTGTATGCAAAAACTTGATTAACCTCTTGTTTTTTATTGATTAATTTTTTTATAAGTCTGCTACTTTTTCCTCTGCTTAATAATTCTCCAATAGCTGAAAGTGCAACCTGATCTTTGCTTTTAAAATCAGGTATGTGGTAGGCTATACCGACCATTTGCACTTGGGAATCTTTATGAATTGTTATAACTTTTTCACCATTTTGAGGAGGTTCTGTTTGATGATATTTTTTTATCTCTATACTATTTTTTATATTTCCAAAATATTTTTCACTTTTATCAAAAACAGATTGTGGATCTATATCTCCTGCTACTACAATAATAGCATTTTGTGGTTGATAATACATTTTATGAAAATCTTTTATATCTTGTATATTCCAATTTTTTATATCATTTACAAAACCTATTGGTGTCCAATGATATGAATTGTAAATATAAGCATTATTAAAAAGTCTAAAATAAAGATATCCCATAGGAGAATTATCTGTTCTCCAATACCTCTCTTCTAAAACAACTTTTCTTTCAGTTTGAAATTCACTATTTTTTAAACTAAGATTTTTCATCAATTCTGCAAAGAGTTTAAGTGATTTTCCTACATTTTTAGAATTACTTTTTATAAAATAATGAGTATAATCAAAACCTGTGGAAGCATTATCAACACCTCCAAATCCTTTAACAATTTTATCAAATTCTCCAGCTTTTAAATTTTTAGTAGATTTAAAATTCAAATGTTCTAACATATGGGCAATGCCACTTTTTCCCATTGTTTCATCGCCACTTCCAACTTTGTAGAAGATATCTGTTGTTATGACATTACTATCTTTATTGATAGGTATAACAACAATTTGTAAATCATTTTTCAATGTTTTTGTGTAATATTTTGGCAGGATATTTCCCATTAAGGCTCCTAATTTTTATTTTTTAAGATCAGCTCCAATAGCATCTTTTATATTGTTGTAACCATCTTGTTTTAAAAGTTTTATAAGCCCAAGATTTATTTTTTCTGCAACATTTGGTCCTTCAAAAATAAAAGAACTGTAAACTTGAACCAATGAAGCTCCAGCTTTTATTCTTTTATAAGCATCTTCACTTGAAGATATTCCTCCAACTCCAACAAGTGTAATTTTGCCAAATAATTCTTGTGCTAATGCTTTAAAAAAATTATAACTTTTTTCTTTTAAAACTTCTCCGCTAATTCCACCAAAATTTCTTGGATTTGGTAAAAGTGAATAATCTATGGTTGTATTTGTGGCAATAATTCCTTTTGCTCCATTTTCTTGAGCTGTTTTTGATATCGAAATTGCCTGATCTATTTGCATATCAGGAGCTATTTTTAGAAAAATAGGTTTATTTGTTATTGATAAGCCCATGTCAAAAACAGATTTTACAAATTCTTCATTTTGCAAGTCTCTTAATCCTTTTGTGTTTGGTGAAGAGATATTGATAACAAAAAAATCACATAAATTTTTAAATCTTTCTATAAGTTGTTCGTAATCTTTTAAGGCATCTTTGTTTGGTGTAATTTTATTTTTACCTATATTTGCTCCAAGTGGAATACAATATGGATATATTTTTTCTAATCTTGAAGCAATTTTCTCCATTCCTTCGTTGTTAAAACCCATAGCATTTTGAAGAGAATTAAATTTTGGATATCTGAAAAGTCTTGGTTTTTCATTTCCACTTTGAGGTTTAGGTGTAAAAGTTCCATATTCAATATATCCAAAACCTAATGCTCTTAATGCTTTTATCATTGTTGCATTTTTATCAAATCCTGCGGCTAAACCGACAGGGTTTAAAAATTTAATACCTTCAATTTCTTGCTGTAAAATCTCATCATCTATAAAATGTGTTTTTGCATATGCAGAAAAACAAGCAGGACATATTTTTTCTCCGTTTGAAAGAAAAAATTCTGCTATGCCATGAGCATCTTCAGGTGACAATAAAAACATAATTTTCTTTAGATATTCATACATTTTAAGCCCTTAAATTGGATTTGTTATTGTATCTCATTTATTATATATTTTTAATAAAAGATAAAAATAAAAAATTATTTTTCCCATACTGTTCCTTTATGAGTATCCATTATTTTAATATCCATTTTCAAAAGTTTTTCTCTTATTTTATCAGCTTTTTGATAATTTTTGCTTTTTTTTGCTTCATCTCTTTCTAAAATAAGCTTTTCTATTATCTCTTTTTCTTCGGTGGTAATTCCTAATTGAAAATATTTAAAACTATCTTTTAAGCCAATTCCCAATATATTTGAAATAAATGAAATATTTGCAATTATCTCTTGTTGCAAATATTTGTCTTTAGAATTTAAATCCAATTTTTCATTTGATACAGAAATCATTTCATCAATAATACTTAAAGCTTTTGAAATGTTTAAATCATCGCTTAAAGCCTCAAGCATATCTTTTTTAAATTTTTTATTAACGGTATTTCCATTCTTCCCATAAACTCTTTTTTTAAGTCTATAAAGTTTATCAAGTCTTTTTTTTGAATTTAATAAATCTTCTTCATTGAAGTTAAAACTGGATCTATAATGAGTCGATAAAAGATAAAATCTTAAAATTTCTCCATCATAAACTTTTAAAGCATCCTTTATAAAAAAGCTATTTCCTAAAGATTTACTCATTTTTTCACCATTTATATTAACAAAATTATTATGCATCCAATATTTTGATAAAATTTGATGAGTGGCACATCTAGTTTGTGCAGCTTCGTTCTCATGATGAGGAAAAAATAAGTCAGAACCGCCACCGTGTATATCTATTTGATATTTTCCATTTTTTGCTAAATATTTTTTTATCATCGCAGAACACTCTATATGCCATCCCGGTCGTCCTCCTCCGAAAGAAGCTTGAAAACTTGGCTCACCTTGCTTGGCATATTTCCACAAAGCAAAATCTTTTTGATCTTTTTTTCCAAAATTGCATTTTATTCTATTTTGAGTTTCATCTTGATTTTTATGTGTCAAAGTTAAGTAATCTTTATCTTTGCTTGTATCAAAATATACACCATCTTTTAATGTATAAGCATATCCGTTTTTTATAAGAGTGCTTACCATATCTTTTATTTCATCTAAAGTTTCAGTTGCTTTTGGTTCTATATCAGCATCCAAAACATTTAAAGCATGCATATCTTCTTTGTATCTTTTTATAAAATGAGTTGTAATATCTTTTAATGATTGGTTGTTTTGTTTCATTTTGTTAATAATTTTATCGTCAATATCGGTAAAATTTTTTACAAAAGTTACTTCATATCCCAACTCTTTTAAAACTCTTCTTAAAAGATCAAATACGATAGAACTTCTTGCATGTCCTAAATGAGCATCGTCATAAACAGTCGGACCACATACATAAATAGAAACTTTACCTTCTTCTAAAGGTTCAAATTTTAACTTTTTTCTAGCATGAGAATCATATATAAACATCAATAAAACCTTTTAACATATATAAAATTACAATTTCAAGTATTAAAATAACAAAAAGATATATAATTTTTTTATCTATTATTATATCAAAAAACTCTTTTTTTCCAAATTCTTTGATTGTTAAATAGAAAAGAACAAATCCTGATAAGGAACTAGCCAAAGCCAATCCTCCAGCCTTTAACGGTGCTATAAAAATTAAAGACAAAATTATATTTACCCCTAATGATATAGAAGATATTTTTGCTGCTGTTTTTTGCTTATTTAACGAATAAAGCCATAATGAAAATATTTTAGTAAGTCCAAAAGGCAAAAGTCCTATCATATACATGCTAAGTATAAAAGCCGTATGTGTTGTATCAGATGCACTAAAAGCTCCTCTTTGAAAAAGAAGCCAAATAATCTCTTTCGATAAAATTATACCCCCAACAGTTGATATGCTTAAAAGATAAATTAATATCCAAAAACTTTTTTTTATCATTAAGGTAGCTTCTAAAAAATTTTTATTTTTTAAATATTTTGCTATTTTTGGAAAAATTGCAACTGAGACTGCTATTGCAAAAAGAGCAAGAGGCAGTTGAAAAATTCTATTTGCATAATAAAGATAACTTATATTTCCGCTTATTAAAAAAGTAGCAAGATAAGTATCTAAAAAAGCTGATATTTGAGCGGTTGAATTGCCTATAATTGCATGAAAAAAGTGGCTGTAAAAATAATTAAGTTCTTTATTTAAATTATATTTTTTTCTTTTTAGTGCTTCGCATCCAGTTTTAAATATTTTATCCAATTTGAGTTTTTTTATAGCAATGATATGAACAAATAATTGCAAAATACCGCCAATAACAACTGCATAACTCATATAAAAAACAATAATTTTAGGTTGAGCACCTTTGGAAATAAGCAGTGATAAAATAATAGAAATATTTAATAGTGCGGTTGAAAAAGCTGTTGTTGCAAAATGATTTTTATATTGTAAAAGTGTAGCTAAAAAAGTAACACAAAAAATAAAAATAAGATAATAAAAATTTATAGCTACAAGTGGGGCAGCTTCTTTTATAATTTTTTCTGAAAAACCCATTGCTATAAGCTTTGTAAAAAAAGTATCAAATATTGTTACCAGAATTGTTAAGATAGATATAATAATTAAAAACCTGATTAAAATATATATTGTAAATGCTGATTTGTTCTTTGATTTACTAAAAGATGGAAGAAAACTTTGAGTAAAAGCTCCTTCTGCAAATATTCTTCTAAAAAGATTTGGCAATTTAAATGCGACAAAAAACATATCGCTATAAATATTTGCTCCAAGGATAGAAGCAGTCAACAGATCTCTTATAAATCCAAAAATTCTAGAAATTAGTATACCAAAACTGTTTGTAAAAATTGATTTTATCATTTATCTTTTTTATCTCTTTTTTTAATGAAATAATAACAAAAAAATACTTATATTTACCTCGTTTTAATTTAATTTTAATATAATATGAGATAAAAATTAAAAAAGGTTTTAAAATTGGCTTTTTTCAACAAATCAAAAGAAAACAATCCTATTGATGAGAATAATATTCAACAAACAGAGTTTCAAAATATCGTAGTTGATACTGAAAACATAAACCAAGAATTAAAAAATATTTCTTCTACTAAGAATATTCCTTTAAATGAATTAGATTTCAATTTAATGTCTGTCAAAACTGTATTTAAAGCACATAAAGATGATGAATGGATGGAAGTAAACAAAGACAATATAGAACAATTTAAAGATGAAGATTTTCTTTTGAATGAAGAATTACTAATCAAACAACAATACAAAATAGAAATATTTATAAAAGAAAACGAAGATAAACCAATTTTTGATATTGCTTTAGGGACAAATAAGTATCTTACAAAAATAATTGCTACGGTTAAGAAAAATTATGATGTAAAATATAGTAGCAATCTAAAACAATTAATTATAAATGAAATAAATAAAAGAATTGCGAAACAATCAGTTTTGTTATCTATGTTTTCAAGTGAAATGGATAAAGAAGTAGAAAAAATTATTTCAAAAATACGAGTAAATGGCTTTTTGGATGAAGATTATAATTTTATTGTTTGTCATTGTGTTGACCCTATTCAGCCTATTGATGATAAACTAATATTTCATTATAAAAAAAATTTAAATGTAAAAGACAAGCAGGGTAAAATTGATTACTCAAAAAGAGGATATGTTCAAGCTGTTCAAGCTGGAGATATTATTATCGAATATATAAAAGCAAAAAATGGAAAAAATGGTAGAAACTGCAAGGGTGATTTTTTAAAAGTTCGAGAAGCGAAAGAAAAATATAATATAGATTTTAATATTAGTGAAAATATTGAAAGAAAAGAGGATGAAAATAGAATAATTTTTGTAGCTAAAAAAGATGGATTTGTTAATAAAGAGGGTGATAAATATGATATTAGTGACAACATGGAGCTTGAAGAAATATCTTTTAAGACAACTGGTTCCATAGAAGCTGATTTAAACACAAATACAAAAATAAACATTAAAGAAAATGATTTTTTAAAAGATGCAGTTGGTCCTGGAATGAATGTAGAATCTACAGAAATTAAAGTAGAAGGAAATATCGGAAGTGGAGCAATCGTAAAAGCAAAAAAAGCTGAAATAGGCGGGCAAACTCATAAAAGTTCAAAAATATTTGCAGATGAATTAAAGATTAGTGTTCACAGAGGATATGCTGAAGGAAAAAATATTGATATAAAACGAATAGAAGGCGGAAAAGTTAACGGCAAGGATGTAAAAGTTGATCAAATGATAGGCGGAGAAATTATCGCAGAAAAAATTTTTATAAAGCAACTTGTTTCAAATACAACATTGATAGCATCTGAGCTTATTGAGATTTCAGAACTAAAAGGAGAAAATAATAAATTTATAATAGATCCTTCTAAGATTTTAGGCTGTCATGACAAAATTATAGAATTAGAACAACAAATGAAAAAGAATGATGCAAATATTAAAGCTACTATGGATATGATAAAAAATAAAAAGTTATTAATAGAAAAAAACAAAGAACCAGCAATCATGGTTAAGCAAAAAATAATTGAATTAAAAAAAGATGGAAAAGAACCACCAATCGCACTTATTAAAAAAATAAAAGATTATCATTCTTTGGTTAATCTATATAATTCTCTATTGGAAAAACTTAAAAATGAAAAAAATGAGAGAAAAGTTTTAAAAGAAAAAATAGAAAATATACAATCTGCTGTTCTTAATGCAAAGATTATAAATCATTCTATTTGGACAGAATATAATGAAATTAAATTTGTTTTACTTTCTCCAAAAATAGAAATAACATATACAACAAAAAAGGGAGAATTGTTCAAAAAAATTACTTTGAGTAAAATTGAAGAAGATAAGTATCAGATAGAAAGAAAAAATGAGTTTGGATAGTCGATGATAGTAGCAATAGAGGGTGAAATAATAAAAAAAGATCCTACTTTTTTATATTTAAAAACTTATGGAATAACAAGAAAAATTCATATTTCTTTAAACTGTAATTCAAAAATAGATAAAAATAATATATCTTTGTATATTACACAGATTATAAAAGAAGAGAGTAATAATTTATATGGTTTTATAGATATTCAGGAAAAACTCATGTTTGATAAAGTTATCAAAATAAATGGAGTTGGTCCAAGTATTGCGATGGCTATTTGTTCTACTTTTACTCCTTCTGATTTTGCTAAAGCTATTGCTTCAAATGATATAAGTAGTATAAAAATGGTTCCAGGTATTGGACCAAAAAGTGCTAAAAGAATTTTAGTAGAACTTAGTGATTTTTCTCTTGATTTTGCAACTTCTGAAAATACAAGTTATAATGAAACTTTACAGGCATTAGAAAGTCTTGGGTTTAAAAAAGATAAAATAATAAAAGTGCTTACAGGATGTGTTAGCACTGAAACCTCTTCTTTAATAAAAGAAGCATTAAAAAAACTTAGTTAAATAGGAAAAAAAATGAAATATGCTATATTGTTTGGAGCAAATAGTTATGAGCATGAAATAAGTATTGTAAGTGCTATAACATTGAAAAATGTAATAAATGAAGAAAAAATTTATATTTTTTGCGACAAAGATAGAGAATTTTATCTTATAGATGAAGAAAAGTTAAAAGCAAAATATTTTAGTAGTTTTGAATATAAAAAAGCACAAAAATTAATTTTAAAAAAAGGCGGATTTTATCAAAAATTACTTTTAAAAGAAAAAAAAATAGAATTTGATTTGATTGTCAATCTAATTCATGGAAAAGATGGAGAAGATGGAACAATCCCCTCTTTGTTGGATTTTTTCAATATTAATTATATTGGACCTAGAACAGAAGGAAGTGTGATAAGTTTCAATAAGGAATTTACAAAATTATATGCTAAAAGTAAAAATGTAGAAACTTTACCATATCAAGTTTTAAATAAAAATTTTAAACAAACTATAGATTTTGATTTTCCAATAATAATAAAACCTTTGAGGCTTGGAAGTTCCATAGGATTGAGTGTCGTTAAAAAAAATTCTGAGTTGGAATATGCATTAGATGTTGCTTATGAATTTGATGATGATATTTTAATAGAGCCTTTTTATGACAATATTAAAGAATATAATTTAGCAGGTATTAAATCAAAAGATGGATTTATTTTTTCTATGATAGAAGAGCCAAGAAAAGAAAGTATTTTGGATTTTGATAAAAAATATCTTGATTTTTCAAGAAGCGAAGGAGCTAACAAGGCAGATCTTTCAAAAGAATTGAAAAAAAGAATACAAAATAACTTTAAAAATATATATGGAACACTTTTTGAAGGAGCTATTATAAGGTGTGATTTTTTTTACAAAGATGATAAAATTTATTTAAATGAAATCAATCCAATTCCCGGAAGTTTGGCTAATTATTTATTTGATGATTTTAATGATATTTTATCTATGATATCTCTAAATTTGCCAAAACAAAGAAAAATAGATATAGATTATAAATATATTAATTCTATAAATGCCGTAAAATGTAAATAATATGTTATAATATGTATTATTTTATGTATTATTTTACGAATTACAAAAGGTATCATCATGGCAACTTTATATAAAAAAGATGAAATATATACTGCTACTGAAGTTGTAAGAAATTTTAGTTCCATTTTAAAATCTGTTGTAAAAAAGGAAAAGGATAGGGTGGTTATTGTAAAAAATAATAAATTTGAAGCAATTCTTTTACATATAGATGAATATGAAAAATTAAAAGATGCTTATGAAATTATTCAAAAACTTTATGAAAAAAATAAAAGAACATCTCAAAAAATAAATGTTTTAAAATAAAAACAGAGGAGTTTTTCTTGGCTATAAGAGAAATTTTTTATAAAAACCATAATTTTAATATTTCTTATGAGATAATAAATCCGGATAAATCTATTGATTTTATTGTGTTGCATGGATGGGGAAGCAATAAAGAGATCATGAAACAAGCTTTTGAAAAAAAAATGAAAAATTTTAGACATATTTATATAGATCTTCCCGGATTTGGTAAAAGTTCAAATAATATAATTTTAAATACAAAAGATTATGCAAATATTATTAAAATTTTTTTACAAGATATAAAAGCAAAAACAGATATAATAGCAGGCCATTCTTTCGGAGGAAAAGTTGCATTGTTATTAAATCCAAATATTTTGGTTCTTTTAAGCAGTGCAGGAATCGTTGAAAAAAAATCTTTAAGTGTTAAAATGAAAATAATTATTTTTAAAATTTTTAAAAATATAGGATTGTCTCGTATGTATAAAATATTTGTTTCAAAAGATGCACAAAATTTATCTAAAAACATGTATGAAACTTTTAAAAATGTAATAAATGAAGATTTTTCAAACCAATTTAAAGATTTTTCAAATCAAGCACTTATATTTTGGGGTAAAGATGATAAAACTACACCTTTAAGCTCAGGAAAACAAATTCATGTTTTTATAAAAAATTCTAAATTTTATCCATTGCCGGGAGAGCATTTCTTTTTTTTAAAACAAGGTGAATTTATATCACATGAAATATTAAGGAGTATGATTTGAATTATATGACTATTTTTATAATATTTTCTCATATTCTTTTTACTGTTTCTCTTGGTTGGTATTTAATAATAAACTTGCAATGGTATAATTATAAACTTGATAGAGTTATTTTTAAACATACAAAACCATTATGGCATATTTTTTTATTTATCGTGCCTGTTTTTTCATATTATTTTACAAAAGAATATTTTTGGATATTTTTTTATTTTGCACTTTTACCTACTTATTATATGTGGCAAAGAAAACTTGATAAAAAATTAGTTTTTACTCCTAGAGTTAAAAGATTTTTTTTATTTTTGATTTTGGCAACTACTTTTCAAGATATTTTATGTTTAGCAACTCAAAAATGTTATATTTATGGAGTTATTCTACCTCTTGTGGTAACAGTTTTTGTGAGTGATATTTTTGAAAAAATTTTATTTGAAGGATTTAAAAAAGAGGCTAAAAGAAAAATTTCTTCCATGACAAATTTAAAAATTATTGGAATAACTGCTAGTTATGGTAAAACAAGTATGAAAAATTTTCTTTATCAAATTATAAAAAATAATTTTGAAACCTATAAAACTCCAAAAAGTGTAAATACTGAAGCCGGTATTGTTAAAGATATTAATACTTTATTACCGAAAGGGACAGAAGTTTATATAGTGGAAGCTGGAGCAAGACAAAGAGGAGACATAAAAAAAATAGTTAATATCGTGCAAAATCATTATGCAATTGTCGGTAAAATTGGACCTGCTCATATAGAATATTTTAAAACTTTAGAAAATATCAGAGACACAAAAATGGAGATTTTGCAAAGTAAAAATCTTATAAAAGCTTATGTGTATAAAAATGCTAATGTAAAACCGAATGAAAAAGTTCAAATTTTTGGAGATGAGATAAAAGAGATAAATGCTACACTCGAAGGATTGAGTTTTAAAGTTGAAATAAATGGAAATCTTGAAGAGTTTGAAGCAAAAAATATACTTGGCGATTTTAATGCAATAAATATTACTGCATCAATTTTGATGGCAAAAGAACTTGGAATGGATTTGGATACAATAAAAAAAAGAGTTCGAGCTTTGAAACAGGTTGAACATCGTCTGCAACTTATTCAAAGCAATGGAAAGTTGATTATTGATGATAGTTATAATGGAAATTTGGAAGGTATGATAAGTTCTTATGAATTAATAAAACAATATTCAGGTAGAAAAGTTATCATAACTCCGGGGATTATTGAAAGCACAAAAGAAGCAAATATAAAACTTGCTAAAAAAATTGATGAAATATTTGATTTATCTATTATTACGGGAAAGGCAAATAGTATAATTTTATTAGAAAATTTAAAAAAATGTAAAAAATTAATTCTTTCGGATAAAAGTAAAATGCAAGAAATTCTTGCAAAAGAGACGAGAGAAGGGGATTTGATACTTTTTTCCAATGATGCACCGACTTTTGTATGATAAAGTGATCTATTGACAAAATACCAAATTTAAAAAAATTGTATCTTGATAAATCAAAAAAAAGACAAATGTTAAGAATGATATAAAAAAATTAGGATATTAAAAATGAAACTAAAAACTCTTTTTGTGACATCTCTTGAAAAAGGTGCTGGTGGATTGGTGATTTCTATGGGGCTTATGGAATTTTTAAAAAGGAAAATAAGAAAAGTTGCATTTTTAAAACCTGTTATTTTATCAAATTCTCC